>NZ_JBIQHY010000003.1:0-4289 GCF_044508335.1 Actinomadura sp. | reverse complement strand
GAAGAGGGCGCCTGCGGAAGAGGGGCGGCTAGACCTCGACGCGGTGGCCGGCGTCACGGAGCGCCGCCGTCGCCTCCTTCAGCCGGTGCTCCGGGACGAGCACCAGATCGGCGTGGTAGGTCGACGCGACGAAGACGGGCACCTCGGCGTCCGCGAGCGGCCCCACGATCGCGGCCAGCATGCCCGGCGCGTCCAGGCCGTGCGCGGCGTCGCCGTAGAAGCCGGCCCAGCGCTCGGTCTCCGCGTACGGCGACGCGTCCCGCACGACGGTGAGCCCCTCCGGGGCCCGCACCAGCGCGATCCACTCGTCGTCCTCGGGGAACGTCGCGTGCGGCAGGTGCTCCACCGTGAACTGGCCGGGGACGATGTGCAGGCGCTGCATGCGCCCACCCTATTCACGCGAGGCTACTCGGGCACCAGCCAGACGGCCCCGAGCGGCGGGACGCGCAGCACCGCCGACGCGGGCAGCCCGTGGCACGGGTCGCCGGCCGCCTCGACGCGGCCCATGTTGCCGACCCCGCTGCCGCCGTACTCGTAGGCGTCGGTGTTGATCACCTCGCGCCAGCCGCCCGCGCGGGGGAGGCCCAGCCGGTAGCCCTCGTGCGGGTTCCCGGCGAAGTTGACGACGCACGCGATGACCGGCGGGTCGCCGCCGTCCCGCGGCGTCCCGTAGCGCAGGTAGGAGAGGGTGTTGCCGCCCGCGTCGTTGCCGTCGATCCAGCGGAACCCCTCGTGGTCGCTGTCGCGCGTCCACAGCGCGGGCTCGCCCCGGTAGGTGCGGTTCAAGTCGCGGACGAGCTTCTGCAGGCCGAGGTGGTTGGCGCCCTCGGCGGCGTTGTCGAGGAGCCACCAGTCCAGCGGGCGCTCCTCCGCCCATTCGGCGCCCTGCCCGAACTCCTGCCCCATGAACAGCAGCTGCTTGCCGGGGTGCGACCACATGTAGGCGAGGAGGGCGCGCAGCCCGGCGAACTGCTGCCAGGCGTCGCCCGGCATCTTGCTCAGCAGCGACCCCTTGCCGTGGACGACCTCGTCGTGCGACAGCGGCAGGACGTAGTTCTCCGAGAACGCGTACACCAGCGAGAACGTGATCTCGTTGTGGTGGTAGTGCCGGAACACGGGCTCGTGGCGCAGGTATTCGAGCGTGTCGTGCATCCAGCCCATGTTCCACTTGAACCCGAACCCGAGCCCGCCGAGGTGCGTCGGGCGCGACACGCCCGGCCACGCCGTCGACTCCTCCGCGATCGTCATGATGCCGGGGTTGCGCTTGTAGACCGTCGCGTTCATCTCCTGCAGGAAGGAGATGGCCTCCAGGTTCTCCCGGCCGCCGTAGATGTTCGGCGACCACTCGCCCTCGTTGCGCGAGTAGTCGAGGTACAGCATCGAGGCCACGGCGTCCACGCGCAGCCCGTCGATGTGGAACTCCTCCAGCCAGAACGACGCGTTCGCCACGAGGAAGTTGCGGACTTCGGCGCGCCCGAAGTTGAACACGAGCGTCCCCCAGTCGGGGTGCTCGCCGCGTGCCGGATCGTCGTGCTCGTACAGGGCGGTGCCGTCGAACCGCGCCAGCGCCCACTCGTCCTTGGGGAAGTGGGCCGGCACCCAGTCCATGATGACGCCGATACCCGCCTGGTGGAGGCGGTCGACCAGGTGGCGGAAGTCGTCCGGGTTCCCGAACCGCGCGGTCGGCGCGTAGTAGGACGTCACCTGGTAGCCCCACGAGGGCCCGTAGGGGTGCTCCGCGACCGGCAGCAGCTCGACGTGCGTGAACCCCATGTCGCGCACGTACTCGGTGA
Source organism: Actinomadura sp. (assembly GCF_044508335.1). Lineage (NCBI taxonomy): Bacteria > Bacillati > Actinomycetota > Actinomycetes > Streptosporangiales > Thermomonosporaceae > Actinomadura > Actinomadura sp. Next base: position 2,496 of record NZ_JBIQHY010000003.1, on the reverse strand, counting down.
GTTCCTCGGCGAGCTCCCTGTAGCCGAGCCCGGGACGCCACGACCCGAGATGCACCTCGTACACGCTCATGGGCTCGTGCAGCCAGTCGCGGTCCTTGCGGCCGTCCATCCAGTCGCCGTCGGCCCACTCGTAGGACGAGGTGAACACGCGGGACGCCGTCGCCGGGGGGCGTTCCGCCCACTGCGCCATCGGGTCGGCCTTGGTGCGCCACACGCCGTCCGCGCCGAGGATCTCGTACTTGTAGCACATGCCGTCGCCGACGCCCGGGACGAACAGCTCCCAGACGCCGGTGGAGCCGAGCGACCGCATCGGGTGGGCGCGGCCGTCCCAGTGGTTGAAGTCGCCGACCACGCGCACGCCGCGCGCCGTCGGCGCCCACACCGCGAACCCCGTCCCGTGGACGGTGCCGAACGCGGACGCGTAGGAGCGGACCCGCGCGCCGAGCGCCCGCCACAGCTCCTCGTGCCGCCCCTCGCCGATCAGGTGCAGGTCGAGTTCGCCGAGCGTCGGCAGGTGCCGGTAGGGGTCGTCCTGGATCGTCTCGATGCCGTCGCCGTAGGTGACGGCGAGCCGGTAGTCGGGGACGGCCAGCGGCGCCTTGCTCTCGTCGCCGTCCGCGAACGAGGCGTCCGCCGGCAGCGTGGCGCGGAACAGCCCCTCGTGGAAGTGGCGGAGCGTATGCCGCTCCCCGTTCGGCAGGACGACCTCGACCTTCTCCGCGAGCGGCCGCAGCGCGCGCACCGTCACGCCGTCCTTGCCCGGATGCGCCCCGAGGACGCCGTGCGGATCGTGGTGGTCGCCGCCGACGAGCCGGTCGATCTCCGCGCGCGTCACCCGTGCCATGACCTCACGGCCTCCCGTCACTGAGCTTTCACCCCTGTAGAGGTGCCCCGAGAAGCGCCGGTCTCACATGCCGGGCCGACCTGTTTCCACGAGCTTGACGTTCATGATCGGGATGGCTCGGCGCGGGTCGGCGGCGGGCACTCGGCGGGGCTCGCGGACGGGCTCCGGCCGGTTGCGGCCGCACGGGCGGCTCGACTCTTTCGTCGTGGGGTCGCGCCGGATGGCGCCGCCCGTGCGGCCGCGTCCGCCGGGCCCGCGTCCTACCGGGCCCCGTCCTTCCGGGGAACGGCCGCCTCGCCCCAGGGGTGACACCGACCCCACCCCCCTGGGATCCACTCCTGTGTCACCTCAGCGACACAGGTACCTGCCGTATCGGCGCATCCCGGCCCGGTCCGCCCCCGCTCGCGGACCGGGCCGCGCTGCTCCCCATCGCGCACGTTCACGTGTCCCCGCGTCCCTGGCGGGTCTGCTCGGCGAGCAGGCCGCGCAGCCCCGCCGGGTCGTCCGCGGCCACCGTCATCGCACATCCCGCCTGGAGTTCGGCGTCGCTGAGGTCGCCGCTGCGGGTCGCGTACCAGCGTCCCGCGTCGCTGCGCCACACCTGCCAACCCGGGAACTCCTCCTCGATGGCCGCCTTCAACTCATCGAAGTCGCCCATCAAGGTCGTCCCTTCCCCAAGGCCGTTCTTCTGTATACAAAAGTCTTACTTGGCCTAAGAGGTGTCAAGCTGTCCGTAAGCGGACCGTGCCCTCGCGGATAGCGCCCGCGGGGCAGGGATGGCAAGGAGGGACCAAGCGGGATCGAACGTCAGGTCGAACGCGGTTCGAACGCGCGGCAACCGAGTTGGGAGGTGACGCCGGTGCCCGACCGCCCCGCCTACCTGCGCATCGCCGACACGCTGCGGGAGGGTATCCGGGACGGCAGCCTGCCGCCGGGGACCCGGCTGCCGACCATCGCGGAGCTGTGCGAGGCGCACGGCGTCTCGGAGATCGTCATCCGCCAGGCGGTCGCGCTGCTGCGCGGCGAGGGGCTCGTCGAGACCCGCCGCGGCGGCGGCACCCTCGTCAAGGTCGTCCCGCCGGCGCGCCGCGTCGCGATGGACCGGTACCGCGCGGTGACCCGCCCCCTGGCGGTCCCCGAGACCACCTTCACCCGCGACCAGAAGATCACCTGGGCGGAGTACCGGCTCGACAAGGAGTTCACCCGGGTGCGGGCGGACGGCGAGCTCGGCGCCCTGTTCGAGCTGCCGGCCGGCACCGAGCTGCTGCGCCGCCGGTTCGTGTTCTACGCGCGCGGCGAGCCGCAGCAGATCTCCGTCAACTACCTGCCGTGGGACCTCGTCGGCGGCACGCCGGTCTCCGACCCGGCGCGCGAGCCGTGGCCCGGCGGGACGCTCGCGCAGCTCGCCTACCTCGGGCATCCGCCGATCCGGGTGGAGGAGGCCGTCCGGTCCCGCATGCCGACCCCCGAGGAGGCCGAGACGCTCCGGATGAGCGGCGGCGTGCCGGTCCTCGGCATCACCCGCCGGATGCTGGCGCGCGCCGGCGTGATGGAGGTCTGCCGCGAGATCGTGCTGCCCGCCGACCGCGTCGTCCTCGACTACTCGATCGACCTGTGACGCCGGCCCGGAGCGTCCGGGGCGGAGCGTCCGG
>NZ_JBIQHY010000123.1:0-20263 GCF_044508335.1 Actinomadura sp. | reverse complement strand
CCCGGCCACCAGGAACGACAGCAGCGAGGCGCTCATCCAGGTCTGCGGGACGAAGTGCAGCGCGTCCCGGACGTCCCGCCAGAACCCCGCCCAGTGCCGCACCGTGCCCGGGTTGATCAGCTGGTAGACGACGAACCCCGCCGCCCACGCCGCGATCATCCCCCACCGCGACGGCGCCCGCCGCGACACGTCCCACCCGTCCAGCCGCGCCGCGGCCTCCGCCTCGGACGGCGCACCGCCGCCCTCGCCGGGCTCGGCGGACGAGCGGTGGCGCCGGCCCAGGAAGAAGTCGGCGGCGAGGACGCCCAGCATCGGGACGAAGACCGAGCCGATCAGGGTCAGGAAGCCCGCGTAGTCGCCGATGTCCAGGACCAGCGCGAGGACGGTGATGCCGGTCCCGAGCGCGACGCTCAGCACCCGGCGGTCGGCGCGCGGGAACAGGTTCTGGATCGAGACGGCGGTGGAGTAGGTGTCGGCGAACGACTGATCCGCCTCCCGCAGCACGAAGACCGCGAAGAACACCACGCCGAGCGTCGGGCCGAGGAAGGGGTCGAACACCCTGCCGCTGTCGCCCGCGACCAGCGCGAGCGCCAGCAGGCCGAGGACGTAGGCGATGATCTGCGTGGCGGAGTAGCCGACGGACGCCGCGCCGAACGCCGCCCGTTCCGTCCGGGAGTGCCGGGTGTAGTCGGCGGCGACCGGGACCCACGAGATCGACACGGCGAGCGCCGCGTCGGCGCCGATCCAGAAGCCGCCCCACGAGCCCTCCGTCAGGTCGGGCAGCGGCTGCCGGACGAGCTCCACGTAGAAGTAGACGAGCGCGATCGCCACCGCGACCGTCACGTAGCGGCGCAGCAGCCGCACCGAGCCGAGCGGCCACACCGTCAGCACGGTGGTGATCGCCCCGGCGGCGACCACGTAGCCCCAGCGCGGCACGCCGTCCCACAGCTCGCGGGCCGCGTCCGCGATGACGATCAGTTCGAACGTCCCCCAGCCGATGAGCTGCGCGATGTTCAGGACCGTCGGCGCGTACGACAGCCGCGCGCCGAACAGGCCGCGCAGCAGCACCATCGCGGGCTGGCCGGTGCGGGCGCCCGGGACCGCGGCGAGGCCGAGCATGAGCCCGCCGATGACCGTCCCGACGGCCATCGCGACGATGCCCGCCATGATGGAGATGGTCGGCGCGCCGTCGTCGTCCGGCGCGAGGACGGTGTAGGCGCCGGAGAAGGCGAGGAGGCTGACGCCCAGGTTGGCCCAGAACGCGCTCTGGTCCCAGAACCCGAGGACCTTGGGGGCGGGTTCGTCGAGGGTGAAGGGGGCCTCGTTGGCCTCAGGGCGCTTTTCGACGTCGGACGTCACGGGACACACGCTCCCTACGCCGGCATTACCCGGACAGGTTCATGCGGTCGGCGACGCCTTGCAGGCCGCCCTCTCAGCCCGGCTCTCGGCCCGAGCTCCCGCGGTTATCGGTCGGAGCCGATCGTACAACCGCCCGTCAACTACCAAAAGGGGTGATCACGCCACATACGGCGGGCCGCCGCCCGCGCCCTCCATGGGGCGCCCGGCCTCGACCCAGCCCTTCATCCCGCCGTCGACGTTCCGCGCCAGCCAGCCCGCCTGGTTGAGCGCCACCGTGACCTGCGCCGACCGCACGCCGGACCGGCAGATCACGTACACCTCCCGGTCGCGCGGGATCTCGCCGGCGCGGTCGCTCAGCTGCCGCATGGGGATGTGGACCGCCTCGGGCGCATGGCCCGCGTCCCACTCGTCCTGTTCGCGGACGTCCAGCAGGTAGCCGTCCTGCGGGACGTCGGCCGCGCCCACCGCCGGCACGTCTTCCCCGAAATTCATCACACCCCCAATTCATCACACCCCCATGGAACCGCGCGAACCCGCCCTGCGTCGAATCACGCATGCGGTATCGGACGCTCCTCTTCGCAGCGCCCGGGCTGGCCATGCTCCTGACCTTGGCCGCCTGCGGCGACGAACAAGCCAACGGAGACCCCGCCGAAGCGCCGTCCGGCACGACGTCCGTACAGCCCTCCGGCACCCCGGGAGACTCCCTCACCATCAAGGTCAAGGCCTCCGCGGAGGCCCCCGCCAAGACCTGGACGCTGACCTGCGATCCCCCTGGCGGTACCCATCCGAAGGCCGCCGACGCATGCGCGGCCCTGACCAAGGCCAAGGAACCCTTCAAGCCCGTCCCGAAGGACCAGATGTGCACCGACATCTACGGCGGTCCCGAGATCGCCACGGTGCGGGGCACCTGGCGGGGCGAAAAGATCGACGCCAAGTTCACCCGCGGGGACGGCTGCCAGCTCCACCGCTGGACCAAGGTCGCCCCCCTCTTCGGCAACGTCCCGAAGGTCCGCTGACGAAGGTCCGCTGACGAACGAGCCTTCCCCGTTCCGGCTCGGTTCACCACCACAGGCCCCGGCCCTCGCCGGGGCCTGTCCTGTCCGCGGGGACTCGCCCGGACGAGTCAGTCGTCATGGGCCGCGGGGTCGACATGAGCGAGCGCGCGGTCCCGGGTGGGGCCGCGCGCTCGCCGGAAGCGGGTCAGCTCAGGGTCGGGGCCTTTTGCCGGCCGGTCTCGGCGGTCGCCGGGACGGCGGCGGCCGGGGCGGCCGCCAGGGGCTTGAAGCGGCGCAGCCGGAGGCTGTTGCTGACCACGAAGACCGAGGAGAACGCCATGGCACCGCCGGCGATCATCGGGGTGAGCAGGCCGGACGCCGCGAGCGGCAGGGCCGCCACGTTGTAGGCGAACGCCCAGAACAGGTTGCCCTTGATCGTGCCGAGCGTGCGGCGCGACAGCCGGATCGCGTCGGCCGCGGCCCGCAGGTCGCCGCGGACCAGCGTCAGGTCGGACGCCTCGATCGCCACGTCCGTCCCGGTGCCCATCGCGAGGCCCAGGTCGGCCTGGGCGAGCGCCGCGGCGTCGTTGACCCCGTCGCCCACCATCGCCACGGTCCGCCCCTCGGACTGGAGGCGCTTGACGACGTCCACCTTGTCCTGGGGCAGGACCTCGGCGATGACCTCGCCGATCCCGACCGCCTCCGCGACCGTGCGGGCGACGGTCTCGTTGTCGCCGGTCAGCAGGACCGGGCGCAGGCCGAGGGCCTTCAGCTGCGCGATCGCCTCGGCGGAGGTCGGCTTGACCTGGTCCGCGACGGTGATCACCGCGCGGGCGGCGCCGTCCCAGCCGACCGCGACGGCCGTGCGGCCGAGCGCCTGCGCCTCCTCCATCGCGCGCTCCAGGCCGGGCGTGAGGTGCTGCGACCACTCGGCCAGGAGCTGCGGACGCCCCGCGAGGACGCCGTGCCCGTCCACGATCCCCTGGACGCCGAGGCCCTCGACGTTCGCGAAGTCCTCGACCGCGCCGAGCTCGCCGACCCGGTCCACGGCGCCCTTGGCGATCGCCTGCGCGATCGGGTGCTCGGACGCGTTCTCCAGCGCCCCCGCCAGCCGCAGCACGTCGGCCTCGGAGACGCCGTCGGCCGTGACGACGTCCACCAGCGCCATCTTCCCGGTGGTGACGGTGCCGGTCTTGTCCAGGACGACGGTGTCGATCGCGCGGGTCGACTCCAGGACCTCGGGGCCCTTGATCAGGATGCCGAGCTGCGCGCCGCGCCCGGTCCCGACCATGAGAGCGGTCGGGGTGGCGAGGCCGAGCGCGCACGGGCAGGCGATGATCAGCACGGCGACGGCGGCGGTGAACGCGCCGGCGAGGGGCTCGCCGGTGCCGATCCAGAAGCCGAGCGTGCCGACCGCCAGCGCGATCACGATCGGGACGAAGATCCCGGAGATGCGGTCGGCGAGCCGCTGCACCTGCGCCTTGCCGGTCTGCGCCTCCTCCACCAGCCGCGCCATCTGGGCGAGCTGGGTGTCGGCGCCGACGCGGGTCGCGCGCACCAGGAGGCGGCCGCCCGCGTTCACGGTCGCGCCGACGACGGCGTCGCCCGGCCCGACCTCGACCGGGACGGACTCGCCGGTCAGCATGGACGCGTCCACGGCGGACGAGCCCTCCTCGACCGTCCCGTCCGTGGCGATCTTCTCGCCGGGGCGGACGACGAACACGTCCCCGACCGCCAGGCGGTCGACCGGGATGCGCTCCTCGCGCCCGTTGCGGACGACCGAGACCTCCTTGGCGCCCAGCTCCAGCAGGGCGCGCAGCGCGGCGCCGGCGCGGCGCTTGGACCGCGTCTCGAAGTAGCGTCCGGCCAGGATGAACATGGTCACGCCGGCCGCGGCCTCGAGGTAGATGTTCATCGACCCGTCCGAGCGGGTCATGGAGAACTCGAAGCCGTGCTTGACGCCCAGCTCGCCCGCGGTGCCGAAGAACAGCGCCCACAGCGACCAGCCGAACGCGGCGAGCGTGCCGAGCGAGATCAGCGTGTCCATCGTCGCGGCGCCGTGCCGCAGGTTGATCGCCGCGGCCCGGTGGAACGGCCAGCCCGCGTACACGACGACCGGTGCGGCGAGCGTCAGCGACAGCCACTGCCAGCCCTCGAACTGGATCGCCGGGATCATCGCCATCGCGATGACCGGGACCGACAGGACGACCGACGTGATCAGCCGCTGGCGCAGCGGGCGCAGGCCGTCGTCCGGCTCGGGCTCCTGCGCCGGGCCGCCGCCGGCCGCGGGGGCGGCCGGGAGCGCGGCGGTGTAGCCGGCCTGCTCGACGGTGGCGACCAGGTCCTCCGGGGCGACGCCGGGGGCGAACTCGACGCTGGCCTTCTCGGTGGCGTAGTTGACGGTCGCGGTCACGCCGTCCATCTTGTTGAGCTTCCGCTCGATGCGGTTGGCGCACGACGCGCACGTCATCCCGCCGATCGCCAGCTCGACACGCCCGGACTCGGTGTCCGTGCTCATCGCTCTCCTCCTCTGCCTCGATCGTGCGGAACTCAGTGGGTGTGCGGCCGGTCGTCGTGCGCGGGCTCCTCCGCCGGTACCCCGGCATCGCCCGCGTGCACGGTGAACTCGGCGGTGCGGACCTTGCCGCCGTGCTTGAAGTCCAGGTACAGGCGGTATGCGCCGGCACTCGGAGCCTCGGCGGAGAACGTGATGCCGGGACCGGGCTTGGTCACGCCGTCGCCGGGCTTGCCGTCCGGGTGGACGTGGAGGTAGGCGAGGTCGCCCTGCCGCAGCGCGACCAGGTGCCCGTACGCCTCAAGATACGGCTGCAGGTCGGTGACCGGCTCGCCGCCCTTGCTGACCGTGAGGGTGAGCTCGGTGGACTTGCCGGGACGGAGGCCGCCGGTGAGCTTCACCTCGTACCCGTCCACCTTCGCGACCTGCGCGGGCTTCGGCAGCGGGGTGCGCCGCATGGTGCCCGGGGCGAAGACGTCGGTGCCGAGCGTGAGCTGGCGCGCCGCGCCGTCCGGCTGGATGTCGGTGAAGAACCGGTACACGCCGGGCTCGGGCAGCTCGATCGGGACGGTCCAGACGCCTCCCCCGATCTCGGTCGGGTGCAGGTGCTGGAAGCCGGATAGGTCGCGCTGCGCGACGATCAGGTGCAGCCGCTTGCCGTGCAGGGGCTTGAAGCCGGTGACGGGCTTGCCGTCCGGGCCGTCGATGGTGAAGCGGAAGTCGGTCTTCTTGCCGGGGGTCACGGTCGCCGTGCGCGGGGTCAGCGTGTAGCCGTCCTCCGACACCTGGAGGCCGCCGGGGGCGTGCGACGCGGCGCCTCCGCCGTGCCCGCCGCCGTGCCCGCCTTCGTCGCCGCCGTGCCCGCCGCCGGTGCCGCCCTCATGGGACGCCATCTCCGCCGTGCCGCCGACGGGGCCGGCCGCCTTGCCGATCCCGGCGGCGCCGCCGAAGACGACCGCCAGGCCCAGGGCGTACGCGCCGACCTTGGTCGCGCTGTTCATGCCGATTCACTCCACTCGGGTGCGTCCGGGCGCGCCCCCGGCCCGGGGGCGCGCACCGGTCATGACTGCAGCTGGTATCCGGCCTCTTCGACGGCGTCCTTGACCTTGGCGTCGTCGACGGGCGTGTCGCTGGTGACGGTGACCCTGCCGGTCTCCAGGTCGACGTCCACGGCGGTCACGCCGGGGATCTGCTCGACCTCCTCGGTGACCGAGCTCACGCAGTGGCCGCAGGTCATCCCGGTGACGGTGTAGGTGGCGGTGCTCATCGGCGTCTCCTTCGCTATTACCCCTGGGGGGTATCTGACATCCCTCATGCTGTCATAACCGAACGCTCCTGGCAACCGGTACCCCCTACGGGTTATTTCGAGATTCCGGTCACATGCCCTCCCCAGGGTTTTCCACAGGCGTCCACAGCCCTGTGGACGAACCCCCGCCCGGTTCGCCGATACTGGGTGGCATGCCTGAGCTACCTGAGGTGGAGGCGCTGGCGGGGTTCCTGCGCGAGCGCGCGGTCGGCCATGCCGTCGCCCGCGTCGATGTTCTCGCCATCTCCGCGCTGAAGACGTACGACCCGCCGGTGACCGCGCTCGGCGGGCTCACCGTCACCGGCGCGTCCCGGCACGGCAAGTTCCTCGACCTGGACGTCGACGGGCTGCACCTCGTGATCCACCTCGCCCGCGCGGGCTGGCTGCGCTGGCGGGACGAGATCCCGGCCAAGCCCGTCCGGCCCGGGGGCAAGAACCCGCTCGCGGTGCGCGTCCACCTGGACGACGGCTCCGGCTTCGACCTCACCGAGGCCGGCACGAAGAAGGGCCTCGCGGTGTACGTCGTCCGCGACCCGGCGGACGTGCCCGGCGTCGCGTCCCTCGGCCCCGACCCGCTGGACGACGCCTTCACGGCCGACGCGCTGGGCGCGATCCTGAACGGCAAGCGCACCCGGATCAAGGGGCTGCTGCGCGACCAGAAGGTCATCGCCGGCATCGGGAACGCCTACTCCGACGAGGTCCTGCACGCGGCGAAGATGTCCCCGTTCAAGATTGCGGCGACGCTGACCGGGGAGGACGTCGCCGTCCTGCACGAGGCGATCGTCACCACGCTCCGGGACGCCGTGGAGCGCTCGCGCGGCCTCGAAGCCCAGGACCTCAAGGGCGAGAAGAAGACCGGGCTCCGCGTGCACGGCAAGACCGGCCAGAAATGCCCGGTCTGCGGCGACACGATCCGCGAGGTCTCCTTCGCCGACTCGGCGCTCCAGTACTGCGCCACCTGCCAGACCGGGGGCAAGCCTCTCGCGGACCGCCGCATGTCCCGGCTGCTGAAGTGAACGGGCCCGGCTGAATCCGGCCGCTCCGCCGGGACGCGGCGCGCGGGCGGCGTATCGTGTCGCGAGCAACCCCGGTGATCGCCGCGCTCAGGAGCCGCCATGGGATACCCCCCGCCCCCACCCGCCGGACCCGGATACGGTCCGCCGCACCCGGGCTACGGCGCTCCCCGGCCGGGCCACGCGCCCGCTCCGCCCGCGTCGCCCTACGCGCCCCAGCCGGGCTACGGGTACCCGCCGCAACCTCAGCAGGGCGGCTACCCCGCGCAGCAGCCCGGCTACCCGCCCCAGCAGCCCGGTTACGCGCCGCCCCAGCCGGGCGGATACCTGCCGCAGCAGCCGCAGGCCCCCCAGCAGCAGGGGTTCCCCGACCTGTACGGCGCGCCGCTCCTCGTCTACGACCAGCCGGCGCAGTTCTTCTCGACCGAGGCCAACTACACGATCTGGAGCCCGCAGGGGCAGCCCGCCGCCTACGTCCGGGAAGAGGGCGTGAGCGGCGCGAAGAAGGCGTTCCGGGTGCTCAACCAGGCCAGCCAGACCAAGGCCGAGCGCAAGCTGACGATCTACCGCCCCGACGGGATGCCGTACTTCCTCTTCTACAAGCCGTACGGCTTCATGGGCACGCCGCAGATGCAGGTGCTCACCCCGCAGGGAGGGCTCATCGGGCACCTGCGCAAGCGGGCGCTGCGCGGCTGGGAGATCCTCACCGCGCAGGAGCAGCAGATCGGCTACTACGAGCTGCTGAGCGGCCGCATCACCGACTGGCAGCAGCAGGAGCTCGCCCGCATCCAGCGCGGCTTCGACGGCTACGGCGAGTTCCTGGCGCAGATGTTCACCGGCGCCGACCGCTACGTCCTGCAGATGCGCGTCCAGCCGCCGGAGCCGATGCGCACCCTGATCCTGGCGTGCCCGCTGGCCTTCGACACCGCCGTCTCCCAGAACCGCAGCATCGGCGGCTGGATCTGAGGCACGCCGCCCTGCGGCGCCGCGGCAGACCGCGCTGCCGGGAGGCCGGCGGCACCCCGGGTCAGGGGCGGAGGGCGGCGAGGAGCGGGGCGAGGGACGGGTCCTTCGCGGCGTCGTCGAGGGCCTCAGTGAGCGTGTCGGCGTAGGTCGGGGCGGCCTTCCGCTGGACGGCGCGGCCCTCATCGGTGATGACGGTGTAGACGCCGCGGCGGTCCTTGGGGCACATGTCGCGGCGGGTGAGGCCGGCGGCTTCCAGCCGGGCGACGAGGCGGCTGACGGAGCTCTGGTTCAGGCCGATGAGGTCGGCGAGTTCCTGCATGCGCAGCTCGCCGTCGGCGGCGCGGGACAGGCGGCACAGCGCGCGGAACTCCGAGAGGCCGATGCCGTGCCGGCTCTGCAGCGCCTTGGCGAGCCGGTGCTCGACGCGCGCGTGCAGGGTCACGACGCCGTCCCAGAGCCGGCCGTCCGCCGTGACCGGGGCCGTTTCGTCCACGCTCATCCCGCACCCCGCCTTCCTGGTTGACACCAGCTTACATGCAGTGCCAATATCTGCATGCACATACAATTCATGCATGTACATGCAAACGGAGTCGCCATGATCGAACGCATCGCCACCGCCCCCGACTGGTACGAGCCGTACCGGATCTCGCAGGCGATCCGGGCCGGCGGGTTCATCCACGTGTCCGGCCAGGCCGGCATCGACGAGCACGGGCGGACGGTGCCCGGCGGCTTCCTCGACCAGGGGCGCCGGGCGTTCCAGAACGTCGAGCGGGTGCTGGCCGCGGCGGGCGCCGGCCTGTCCGACATCGTGAAGATCGGCATCTTCGTCCGGGACATGGCCGCCGACCTCGACGACGTCATCCGGCTCCGCGAGGAGTTCCTCAGCGAGCCCTACCCCGCCGACACGCTGCTCGAAGTGAGCTCCCTGGCCCGGCCCGACTGGCGGATCGAGGTCGAGGCCGTCGCGATCGACAGGGGTGCGCGATGACCCGCCCGACGCTGCTGACGCCCTATGAGGGCCCGCACCTCGCGCTGCCCAACCGGGTCGTGATGGCGCCGATGACCCGCGGGCGCGCCGACGACGCGACCGGCGTCCCGCACCCGCTGACCGCCGTCTACTACGCGCAGCGCGCGGCGGCCGGGCTGATCGTCACCGAGGGGCTGTGGCCGCACGTCCTCGGCAAGGGCGGCCCGGGCATCCCCGGCCTGGTCAGCGACGCGCAGGTCGCCGGGTGGCGCGAGGTCACCGAGGCCGTGCACGCGGCCGGCGGGCGGATCTTCGCGCAGCTCTGGCACGTGGGACGGATGACGCACCCGCTCAACCTGCCGGGCCGGGCGACGCCCCTCGCGCCGTCCGCCGTCCGCATCGAGGGCGAGCCGATCTACACGAGCCGGGGCGACGTCGAGCATGTCACGCCGCGCGCCATGACGACCGCCGAGGCGGAGGCGGCCGTCGCCGACTTCGCCGCCGCGGCCCGCAACGCGATCCGCGCCGGGTTCGACGGCGTGGAGGTGCACGGCGCGAACGGCTACCTCATCCAGCAGTTCCTCGCGGAGAACACCAACCGGCGCACCGACCGGTACGGCGGCTCCCGCAACGGGCGGCTGCGGTTCGCGCTGGACGCGGTGGAGGCCGTGGCGGCCGAGGTGGGCGCCGGACGCGTCGGGCTGCGCATCTCCCCGCACAACCCGGAGAACGAGATCGCCGAAGAGGACCCGCAGGGCACCTACCGGACGCTCGTCGACACCCTGGATCCGCTCGGCCTCGCCTACCTCCACGTCATCGAGCGGGGCGCCTACGGGGCGCTGGCCGACCTGCGCCCGCGCTGGTCGGGCACCCTGATCGGCAACTTCAACGGCCCCGACCCCACGACTCAGAAGTCCGGCGAGGTGGTGGTCGCCGCCGGCCTGGCCGACGCCTTCTCGTTCGGCCGCTACTTCATCGCCAACCCCGACCTGCCGCACCGCTTCGCCACCGGCGCGCCCCTGGCCAGGCCGATCGAGAGCCTCATCTACGGCGGCGGCGCCGAAGGCTACACCGACTACCCGGCGGCTCCCGTCCCCACGGCGTAGCCCCCGGCACCCTGCTACAGGGCGCCCTGCTACAGGGGGACGTCCCAGAAGGCCAGTTCGTGGCGCATGCCTTCCAGGAAGAGGCGTTCGGCGGTCTTCTCGTCGGCGCCGCACTCGTCGATCATCTGCGCGATGCGGCGGGTCAGCGCGGCGAAGGCCGGGTCGGCGTAGGTGTCGACCCAGCGGCGGTAGCGCGGGTCGGACGGCGGGTTCTCGGCGAGGCGCTGCCCGAGCGTGGAGTAGCCCCACATGCAGGGGTAGAGGGCGGCGAGCCCCTCGGAGTAGACGGCGGCGGCGTCCAGGAGGAAGGACGTGTAGGCGACGCAGGCGGGGCCCTTCTTGGCGCCCTCCAGGTCGGCGTCGAACTCGGCGGACAGGGAGCGGTGCAGCTCCATCTCGTCGTGGAAGGTCGAGTGGGCGAGGTCGACGAGGTCGCCCAGGTGGGCGTCGGGGGCCTGCCAGGCGAGGCGGGAGAACACGCGCACGTAGTCGTGCAGGTAGAGGTAGTCCTGTTCGAGCCAGGAGCGGAACACGGCCTCGTCGAGGGTTCCTTGGGCGATGCCCGCCACCGTGGGGTGGGCGAGCTGCTCGTCGATCAGCGGTCGGCCGAGGTCTTCCAGGTGCGCGGCAAGGCTCATGCCCGCCAGTGTGCCGCAGAGCCCGTCCGCCCCAGAAACGACCAGACCCCGCCGGTCGCCCGGCGGGGTCGAGTCTTGCGGCCGATGTGCGGGTCGCCTCTCGGCGAAAGGCACAACACGGCTCCAGCCGGACGGTATTCCGTGAAGGCAAAAGGTGAGGCCCGGGGACACCAGGCACACCGGCCGTCACGTGTAACCGACGGGTCCCCGGTATTGTTCCCGCGGCTCCGCGAAGGTTCCGGTGCGCCGGATCGTGTGCCATCCCAGGCGCGACCCCAGCAGCGCCGTGACCACCGACTGGACGACCACCAGGTACATGAGCTGCCGGTAGACGAACTGCTGGAGCGGCAGCACCCACAGGGGGCGGAGGCGCTCGCCGTCCAGCCACAGGGCGTAGGCGCCGGCGGCGGCCTGCGCGGCGACGAACGCCGTCCAGGTGAGGACGGGCACGGCGGGGTCCAGGAAGACCAGCCCGAAGAGGGCGAACAGGTCGACCGCGGGGGCGAACAGGGGAAGGAGCACCTGGAAGACCGCCAGGTAGGGCAGGCAGCGGCGCCCGAAGCGGCCCGAGCCGCCGGTCTCGATGACGGAACGGCGGTGCTTCCACATCGCCTGCATCGTCCCGTAGCACCAGCGGTACCGCTGCCTCCAGAGCTGGCGCAGGGACGACGGCGTCTCCGTCCAGGCGATGGCCTTCTCCTCGTAGACCACCCGCGCGCCGGTGCGGCAGATGGCCATGGTGAGGTCGGTGTCCTCGGCCAGGGTGTCGCCTGGCACGAACCCCACCTCGGCCAGGACGGACTTCCGGAACGCACCGATCGCGCCGGGCACGGTCGGCATGCACTGCAGGATGTCGAACATCCGCCGGTCGAGGTTGAACCCGATGACGTACTCGATGTGCTGCCAGCGCCCGAGGATGCCGCCCCGGTTCGCGACCTTGGTGTTGCCGCTGACCGCACCGACCGACGGGTCCATGAACGGCGCGACGAGGTGCCGGATGGTGTCGCGCTGGAAGACGGTGTCGCCGTCCACCAGCACGACGATCTCGGACCTGGCCACGAACAGGCCGGCGTTGAGCGCGCTCGGCTTGCCGCCGTTCGCCTTGCGGATCAGGTGGACGCCCGGCAGGCCGATGGTCTCGACGATCGCGGCGGTGCTGTCGGTGGAGCCGTCGTCCACCACGATCACCTCGACGGCGCCCGGGTAGTCGGTGTCGAGCAGCGACGCGATCGTCGCGGCGATGCCCGCCTCCTCGTTGTACGCGGGGACGATCACCGACACGGGCGGGAACGGGTCGGGCGGCAGCTCCCCGAACCGCGTCATCTCCGGCATCACCGGCGGACCCGGGCGGCGGACCCGGCGCATGTGCACGTGCGCGAACACCAGCAGCAGCATCAGCCGGAGCACGTACAGGATCCCGGCGACCGCGAACGCGGCGCCCATCGTCCCGGTGAGCGCGGACGCGGCGCGCTGCGCGGCGACCAGCGTCCAGCCGACGGCCTTCTCGTGCAGGGGCACCGGCACCTCGGCCGGCGGCAGGCCGAGCGCCCGCGTCAGCGTGGTGAACCGGTACCCGCGCGGCTGGAGCCGGTCGATGATCTGCTCGACGGCGGCGACGGTCTGCGCCCGGTCGCCGCCCGAGTCGTGCAGCATCACGACCGCGCCCTCGCCGCGCCGCTCCGCGGCCAGCGCCGTCCGGACGATCTTCGCGGTGCCGGGCCGCGCCCAGTCCTCGGTGTCCCGGTCGGTGAGGACGATCAGGTACCCGTCCCGGCCGACCCGCTCGGCCGCCCGCCACTCCGGCGCGGTCAGGCCGTCGGGGCGGGACGAGTACGGCATCCGCATCAGCCGGGTGTGGACGCCGGCCGCGCCGGCGAGCGCCCGCTGCGTGAGGTCCGTCTCCAGCCGTCCCCGCCACGCGGGCGCGGCGGCGAGGTCGACGTGCGTGTAGGTGTGCGAGCCGATCTCGTGGCCCTCGCGGAGGATGCGCCGGGTCAGCGCCGGGTTCTGCGCCACGTGCGCGCCGACGGCGAAGAACGTGGCATGGGCGTTGTGGCGGCGCAGGACGTCCAGGATCCGCGGCGTCCATTCGGGGTCGGGTCCGTCGTCGAACGTGAGCGCGATCGTCTTGGGCGGCATGCGGCGGCTGCGCGGCGTGCCGCCCGCGAGGTTGAGCACGGGCCCGCCGGAGAGGACCTGCGCCGGAGCCGGCACGGGACGCTCCGGCACGTCCCTGCGGGCCTCGCCGACGGCGCCGTGCGCGAAGCCGTCCAGCAGCAGGAGGACGGTCAGCGCCAGCCCGCCGAGCATGAGCAGAACCCAGTGGCCCCGCGGCTCACTCCGCCGCACGGTCAGTGGTTCTTCTTGTTGTTGTTGCGCCCCCAGGCGGGCGGGCTCGCCTGGGACTTGCCCGGATGGCTCGGGGTGGCGACGGCCGTCGGCGCGGGATGCGGCGCGGAGGAGGCCGTCACGGGCGCTCTGGACGGGGCCGGGTTCCCGGCCCCCTCGGTGGGCCGCGGCCCGGCGGCGGGCGGCTCGGTCGCCTTCGTCGGCTTGACCTGGGGGTGGCTCACTTTCACGCGCGGATGGGCGGACGGTTCGCTCCACGGGGTCAGCGGAACATCGGTGCCCGTCGTCATGCCGAGGCCGAGCGCGGCGAGGAACACGAGGAGGAGCGAGCCGGCGAGCAGGCCCAGGCGGCGCCCGAGCCGCGCCCGCCAGCCGGACGCGTCGACGAACACGGGCGCCGCCGCTTTCGTCGGGCTCGTGTCGGGGGCCGGCTCCGTCGAGGTGTCCGGCAGCGGATCCATCAGCGGCTCCGCGACCGGCTGAATGCCGGTGACGAGGAGTTCGTCCCGGTCGTGCGGGGAATTGCCGATCATGATCGTCCAGTATTCGAGGCGGGGAGTGGACGTCCCGGCGACGCGGGTGTCAATCGTTCAGCGCGAACCCGCCGGTACATGTCACACCGGGGGGAGAAGTTCTGCACAATGGCGCGGTGGACGAGGGCGAACTCGATCGTGCGCTGCGTGCGGCGCAGGACGGCGACGAGGAGTCCTTCCGCATGCTGTACCGCGACGTCCAGCCCCGGCTGATCAGGTTCGCGGGCGCGCTCGTCGGCGCGGACGCCGAGGACGTCACCTCGGAGGCGTGGCTGCAGATCGCCCGCGACCTGCGCTCGTTCCGCGGCGACCTCGACGGGTTCCGCGGCTGGACCGCGACGATCACCCGGCACCGCGCCCTGGACCACCTGCGCCGCAAGTCCCGCCGCCCCGGCGCCGACCTGCCCGCCGAGGAACTGGTGACGATGGCCGCCGACGGCGACACCGAGCTGGACGCCCTCGACGGCATCGCCACCGAGAAGGCCCTGCGGCTGATCTCCGAACTTCCCCGCGACCAGGCCGAGGCGGTGCTGCTGCGCGTCGTCGTCGGGCTGGACGCCAAGTCGGCGGGCCGGGTCCTCGGCAAGCGCTCGGGCGCCGTCCGCACCGCCGCCTACCGCGGCCTGCGCCGCCTCGCCGACCGGCTGTCGGACGCCGGGGCCGCCCGGCCGCTCGTCCAGGGTGACAAAAGCGGCGGTAGCGGCGCTGAGGGGGTGTCATGAGCGACAACACCGAGGCCGGAGGGCTCGACCGGCGCACCGCCGAGCGGCTGCTCGCCGGTGCGGGCGGGCACGACGACCTGCACGCACTGCTCGGCGCCGCCGCAGCGCCCGGCCGCCCGGCGGAACTCGCGGGCGAGGACGCCGCCGCGGCCGCGTTCCGCGCCGCCCCCGCCGCGGCCCGCACGTCCCGGCCGGCCGTCGTGCGCCGGTTCCTGACCGCCAAGGCCATCGCGGTGATCGGCGGCTCGATCCTGCTGCTGAGCGGCGGCGTCGCCTACGCGACCGGGCACTTCCCCGGCCAGAGCCCGGCGCCCGCGCCGTCCCCGTCGCATTCCGAGCACGGCGGAGACGGCCGCGACAGCGCGCCGGCGACGCAGTACACGCCGTCGCCGCTGCCCTCCGCGCCGTCGCCCTCCTCGTCCGCGTCGGCGGAGAAGAACCAGCATGGCAAGTCGAGCGCGCCGGGCCAGCAGAAGGCGAAGAGCCCGAACCCGCACAGCACCAGCGCGCCGCCCCGGGGCCCCGGTAACAACAACGGCGGCGGCCGGGCCGGCAACAACGGCATCGGCGGCGGTAGCGGCCAGGGGACCGGCAGCGGCATCGACAACGGCTCACCGCCCGGCCAGAACTCGGGCCGAGGCGCCGGAAACGGAAACGTCAAGCCCGGATAGCAGGTCGCGGCCGGGCTCGCCGCACACCGCGACCGGCGCCCCGCCCACCGCGGCCCAGCTGACCGCCGCCCGCGCAGAACTCGCGGCCTGGCTCCCGCAGGAGTTCCCGGCGGGCTGGCAAGGCCGCTACGGGGTGATGTGGCGGAGGGCCTCGGTGTCGGTCAGCGAGCGGTAGTAGCAGGTCGGGCGGGCCTCACCGGACGGGAGTTCGGTGTGGCAGGCGCCGCCGGTGGTGCGGTTGACCAGGTAGAGGAGGGAGTTCTGCTCGCAGTTGACGCGGACGTCGACCAGTTCGAGGACGTCCCCGGAGGTCGCGCCCTTGCGCCACAGCTCGTTGCGGGACGTCGACCACAGCACGGCGATCCGCTCGTCCAGCGTGGCCTTGAGTGCCTGGTCGTTCGCGTAGCCGATGAACAGGACGTCGCCGCTGGCCGCGTCCTGCAGGACGACGGGGACGACCCGCGCGCCGGTCGCCGCGACGCCGGCGAGCTTGTCGAAGTCCAGAGTGAGCCGGGTGCCTTCTTCGAGTTCGTTCACCCCGCCATCCTGCCCGGTCGGGCAGGCGGCTCGACCACGTGACACCCGGACGACGCGGGCCGGGCCACTACCCGGCCCCCCGCCGCTCGTCCCGCTCCCGGAGGATCGCGCCCGTGGCCTCATCTGCGGGGAGGAAGGCTTCGAGGCGCAATTCGGCGAGCGTGACATCGACGGCGGTCGCGAAGGATGTGAGCATGCTGATGAGGCGCAGCTCACCTTCCTTCACGCGCAGGCGCAGAGGCACGGAGAAACCGAGATGGCCGTCCGGTGAGCCCACATCGGGCAGATAGCCGTCCAGTTCGGCGATGAACTCCTCCAGCCGCGGATCGGGGCTCCGGGCAAGCCGGTCGCGCAGGCTGCCGGTGACGTGGCGTCCCCACTCAGCAAGATTGCCGATCCGGCGCCCCATTCCATCGGGGTGCAGCGCGAGGCGCAGCACGTTGACCGGCGGCTTCAGCAGTTCGGGTGCGGCCCCTTCGGCGATGACGTCGAAAGCCGGGTTGGCGGCGACCAGTTCCCCGTAGGGCCGGACGATGACGGCCGGGTACGGCAGATGCCCGTCGAGGATGCGCTCCAGCGCTTCGCGCACCGGGCCGAGTTCGGGGCCGTCCAACCTCGACTCGGCATAGACGGGCGCGTACCCGGCGGAGAGCAGCAGCTCGTTCCGCTCCCGCAGCGAAAGGCCGAGCGATTCCGCGAGCCGCACGACCATGGCGCGCCCCGGCCGCGACCGCCCCCGTTCGAGGAAGCTCAGGTGCCGCTGGGTCGTGTCCGCCCTGATGGCGAGATCGAGCTGGCTGACGCGCCGCCGCGTCCGCCAGCGTCGCAGCTCGCGGGCGAACTGTCCGGGCTCCGCCTGCACCGTCATACCGCCATTCAAACGGGTCGCGCACCGCGCCGCGATTCCCTGCGGGGAATCGCGGAGCCGCGCACCGGGCGCGCACACTGCCCGGCATGAGCCACGAATCCGATGCGAAACGACTGACCGACCGATACGTCGCCCAGTGGAACGAGCCCGACCCGGCGGCGCGGAGCGCGCTGATCCGGGAGCTGTGGGCACCCGGCGCGCTGCACGTGCTCGTCAACCCGCCGGAGGCGATCCGGGACGCCGCCGCGGCGCTCGCCGTCCCGGCGCCGCCGCTGGAGGTCCGCGGGTACGACGCCCTTGAGGCGCGGATCACCAGGGCCTACGAGATGTTCGTCGCGCCGGGCGAGCACGTCTTCACGGCCGCCGCCGACCCGGCCGTCCTGGCGGCGAACGTGGTCGCCGTCCCCTGGTCGATGGTGACGGCCGGCGCACGCGAGCCCGTCGGGGGCGGTGTCGACGTCCTCTACCTGGACGCCGAGGGCCGCATCCGGACAGACCACCAGTTCGTCGGCTGATCCGCGGGGGCCGTGGGGCGCGGCTACGCGGCCAGGATGGACTGGACGGTGGCGATCACGACCCGGCCGGTCTCCTCGGGCTTGAGGCGGCCGGCGCGGGTCTCCTCCGCGGCGCCGTGCAGGACGTACTGCACGACGCTGACCAGCCACGCGATCGGCATGTCGGTGCGGAAGGCGCCCTCTTCCTGGCCCCGCCGGACGAGGTCCTCGACGCGCTGCGCCGGCCCGGCGTGCATCTCCCGGATGCGTCCGGCGGGAAGGACGCCCTGGGCCGCCGCCAGGAGCGCGGTCGACTCCGCCACCAGCGACCAGCTCGATTCGAGCAACCGGGTCAGCACCTCCTGCGCGGGCCCGGTGAGGTCGACCTCCGACAGCACCTCCTCGCCGGCGCGGAGCGCGTCGGCCATGGCCGCCTCGATCAGCTCCTTCCGGTTGCGGAAGTGGCCGTAGAGGGTCATGCGCCCGACGCCGGCCGCCTTGGCGATGTCGTCGATGCTCGCGTTCGGATCGCGGCTGAGGCATTCGCGGGCCGCGGACACGATGCGGGCGATGCTGCGCTCCGCGTCCGCGCGCCGGCGCCGGCCGGTTGAGGCGGTCGTCATGCAGGCATCCTAACTCGTACACCCTCATACGTGTTACTCTCCAATAAGTCGTATGCACCTGTACGAGTTAAGGAGAGTGCAATGACATCACCGGCACCCGCGCACCCGCTGCGCTGGCGCATCCTGGGCCTCCTCGGGGTGGCCCAGCTCATGCTGATCCTCGACGTCACCGTGGTCGCCATCGCGCTGCCGCACATCGAGACCGATCTGGGCCTGAGCCGCCAGGCGGTGACCTGGACCGTCAGCGCCTACACCCTGGCGTTCGGCGGCCTCATGCTGCTGGGCGGGCGCACCGCCGACCTGATCGGAGCCAAACGCGTCGTCCTCGCCGGCCTGCTGATCTTCACGGCGGCGTCCCTGGTCACCGGGCTGGCCGGATCGGCCGGCATGCTGCTGGGCGGCCGCGTCGCCCAGGGAGTGGGCGCGGCGATGCTGTCACCCGCTGCGCTGTCCCTGGTCGTGAGCCTGTTCGACGGCGACGAGCGGAACAGGGCGCTCGGCGTGTGGTCGGCGCTCGGCGGCGGCGGCGCCGCCCTCGGCGTCCTGCTCGGCGGCGCGCTGACCGCGGGCCCCGGCTGGCCCTGGGTGTTCTACGTCAACGTCCCCATCGGGCTCGTGATCATCTTGGCGCTCGCCCGGATGCTGCCGCGCCAGCAGGCGGCCAAGCCCCGGCCGCGGCTGGACGTCCTCGGGGCGCTCCTGGTCACCGCCTCGTCCGGCGCCCTGATCTACGCGCTGATCCGCGCCGGCGACGACGGCTGGCTGACTGCCGCGACCGGCTGGCTGGTCCTGCTCGCCGCGACCGGCTACCTGGCGTTCACGGTCAGGCAGAAGACCGCCGTGTCCCCCATGATGGACGTCTCGCTGCTGGTGCGGCGCCCGGTGGCGACTGGCACCTTCCTGATCCTGATGGCGACCGCCCTGATGATCGCGGTGTTCTTCCTGGGCACGTTCTACTTCCAGCACGGGAAGGACTACGGCGCCCTGCGCACCGGCCTGCTGTTCCTGCCCGTCGCGGTCGCGACGATGTTCGGCGCGAACCTCACCGGCCGGATGATCGCCAGGTCGGGCCCGCGCCCCCCGGCCGTGGCGGGCCTCCTGGCGGCCGCCGCCGGCATGGCCCTGCCCGCGCTCTCGCTGCACCCGCTGAACGTCGTGATCGGCACGGCGGTCGCGGGCGCCGGGACCGGCGCGATGTTCGTCGTCGCCTCCGCCACGGCGCTCGGGCAGGTGGCGCCGCACGAATCCGGCATCGCGTCCGGGATCGTCAGCACGTTCCACGAGTTCGGCGCGTCCCTCGGCGCCGCGGTGATCTCCAGCGTCGCCGCGGCGAGCCTGACGGGCGACACCTTCGACGGGTTCACCGACGGTTTCGTGCTGGCCGCGGTCGCCGCCGCCGTCGGCGCCCTCGCGGCCGCCGCCCTCACCCCGCCGCGCGACCGCCCGGCACGCGCCGCAAGTCCCGGCACCTGACCCATGTCGCACGCCGATATCGTCCGAGTCACGCCGTCCGAGGAAGGTGCCCCGATGATCGTCAGACCGGCCGAGCCCGCCGACCTGCCGACGCTCGCGCCGCTGTGGCGGGCGGCGTGGCTCGACGGGCACACCGGCCACGTCCCCGCCGCGCTGATGGACGCGCGCGGCCCCGACCACTTCGCCGCCCACATCGAGAGGTACGCCGGCTCCACCCTCGTCGCCGCGGACGCCGGCGGCCGGATCCTCGGCCTGATCATCCTCGGTGACGACGACGGCGAGGTGATCCAGCTCGCCGTAGACAGGGCGGCCCGAGGCCAAGGCGCGGGCGGCGCTCTCCTGCAAGCGGCCGAAGACCGGTTCCGGGGCCGGCACGCCCAGACGTGGCTGGCGGTGGTCCCCGGGAACACGCGCGCCCGCCGCTTCTACGAATTCCACGGCTGGCGCGACACGGGCCTCATGACCTACCAGGCCCCGACCGCGACCGGCACGGTGGACGTCCCCGTCCACCGCTACGTCAAAGATCTGGAGGCCAAGCCGGACTGAGACGCCGCGATCGGACACTGTGATCATGACCGTCCTGGAAACGGAACGCCTGACCCTCCGCCCCCTCACCGGCGACGATTTCGACGACTACGCCGCGATGATGGCCGACCCCCAGGTGGCGGAGGGCCTGGCCGACCCGGTCGGCTCTTCCCCGGCCGACGCCTGGCGCAGCCTGGCCCTTTTCATCGGGCACCGCGAAATCCGCGGCTACTCCCACTGGGCGGTGGTCGAGCGGGCGACGGGCCGTTTCGTCGGACGCGCGGGCCCCTGGAAACCGCACGACTTCCCGGGCCTCGGCGTCGGCTGGTGCCTGGCCCGCGAGCACCGGGGCAAGGGCTACGCCACCGAAGCCGCCCGCGCCGCCGTCGCCTACTGCTTCACCACCTTGGGCGCCGACGAGGTCATCTCAGTCATCCGCCCGGGGAACACGTGCTCCATCGCAGTGGCGCGACGGATAGGCCACCGCTTCCTACGCGAAACCGACTGCAAGAACGCCCCGGCCCTCATCTACGCCCAGCAACGGCCGGCCGCTGCTCGGTGAGCCGGGCGGTGGGCTGGTCAGTGGGTGTCGGTGGCGGCTCG
>NZ_JBIQHY010000122.1:0-20357 GCF_044508335.1 Actinomadura sp. | reverse complement strand
ACCACCACCACGACCTCGCCGCTTGACATCCAACCTCCAGGGATGTCTGACCCGCGAGGGAGGGACGGCCCCGCACGCCGCGCCCGCGCTCCCGACTGCGGCGGTGAGGATGACCGACGACTACTGGAACCACAACACCCACTACCACCGCCTCGTGCTGCGCGGCGTGCCGCGCGGGTGCGGCGAGGCGCTGGACGTGGGCTGCGGCGACGGCCTGCTCGTCCGGCGGCTCGCGTCCCGCGCCGCGCACGTCACCGGGCTGGACCGGTCGGCGGAGATGGTCGCCAGGGCGAGGCGGCTCAGCGAGGGGATCGGCAACGTCGACTTCGTCGAGGCCGGGCTCCTTGAGCACGACCTGCCCGCGGGCCACTACGACTTCGTCTGCAGCGTCGCCGCGATCCACCACGTGGACTTCACCAAGGGCATGGCGGCGATGCGCGACGCGCTCCGCCCCGGCGGGAGCCTGGTCGTCGTCGGCCTCGCGAACAACCGGGGCCTGCGCGACTGGGCGTTCTCGGGGCTCGGCCTCCCGGCGCACCACGTCCACCGGCTGCGCAACCGGCGGCGCGCGGGCGAGCCCGGCGCCCCGCTCGCCGACCCGGCGATGACCTGGGGCGAGGTGCGCGACGAGGCGCTGCGGCTGCTGCCCGGCGCCGTGTTCCGCCGGCACCTGCTGTGGCGGTACTCGATCGCATGGCGCAAGCCGCGCTGACCGCCCCGGCCGACCGTCTCGTCCCCCAAGACTGGAAAACTCTGGAACTGTCCGGAAGCACCTGTACTGTCTGCGGCATGTCCCGGTCCCCCGGCGTCCCGACCCCCGACGAGCTGGAGACGCGCATCGCCGAGCTGCGCGCCGCCGTGCGGCGGGCCATGGCGGCCGGGGACCGGGGGGCCGCCCGCGGGCTGCGCGCCGAGCTGCGCGCGACCGAGAGGGCGTGGGACGACGCCGTCCTCGGCGCGCCCGCGCCCGCCGCCCGCGCCGGCGGGGAGCGCGGGCTGCTGCCCGTCCGCGACCAGGTCCACCAGGCGCTGACGCTCCTCGGCGCGCCGGCCGCGCCCAAGCTGATCGGGTCGGTGTACGCGGCGTTCTTCCCCGGCGAGATCCCGGGGAGCCGGCTGACGAGCCTGCGCCGCGACGAGGAGCGCTCCTTCCGCACCGCCCCCTACGCGCGGCCGTACTACCTGTGCGCCGCGCTGACCGCCGACCTGCTCGCTCCGGCGCGCGGGCTGCTCACCGTGAGCACCTGGCCGCTGGAGCAGCGGATCGTCGGCCCGCTCAGCCCGCGCACCGACTTCCTCACCGCCGCGGTGCGGCTCGCCGAGCACGCCGCGCGCGGGGGCGGGACGCCGTCCCCGGACGTGCAGCGGCTGCTGTGGCGTTTCGCGTCCAACATTCCCGGCGCGGTCACCGGTACGGTCGGTACGGCCGAGCCGGCCAGGCTCGCCGCGGCCGCGCGGGCCGAGCTGGACGTCCACCGCGAACCCGACCGGCGGCGCCGCGAGGCCGCCGCGGCCCGCGCCCGGGAGCGGCTCGACGACGCGGAGCGGCTGTTCGGCAGCCGGCTGCGCGCCGTCCGCGGCTCCGGGCGCCGCCCTGCCAGCAACGGAGAGACGGACCCATGACCGACACCGCACCGGATCTGGACCGGCTGCGCGGCGCCACTCCCCCGCGCAACCACGACGCCCGCACGATCGCCGCGCTGACGTCCAATCCGGGCTGCGCCCGCCGCGGGGTGATGGACGCGGCGGGCGTAGACAAGGACGCGGTGGCGCGGGCCCTCGGGTTCCCCGCGCCGTTCGGGCAGTCGCAGTTCGCGATCACGCGCGGGAACGCGTTCGAGGCGCAGGTGAAGGCGGACGGGTGCGCGGAGCTGCTGACCCTGCTGCGCGACCGGCTCGGCCTCGACGTACCGGAGGTCGCCTACGACGACCTGGAGGTGGTCGCGGGCAACGAGGGCCGGGAGCTGCGCCACTCGCGGACCCGGCGGCTGCTCGCCCGCGCGCTGGAGTCGGGCGAGGGCACGCTGTTCGACCATCCGCTGCTGCGGCTGGAGATCGCCGGGTGCCCGGCCTATCTGGAGCCGGACGTCATCGCGTTCCAGCTCGCCGGCCGGCTGCACGTCATCGAGATCAAGTCGTTCGCCGTCGTGGACGGGCAGGCCGAGCCGGAGCAGGTCGCGGCGGCGGCCCGGCAGTCGGCGGTGTACGTGCTGGCGCTGCGCCGGCTGGTGGCCGAGCTGGGGCACGACCCGGCGCGCGTGTCGCACGACGTGTTCCTGGTCTGCCCGGAGAACTTCTCCAACCGGCCGACGGCGACGCCGCTGGACGTGCGGCCGCAGCTCGCCGTGCTCGAACGGCAGCTCGCGCGCCTCACCCGCGTGGACGCGCTGCTGGCGGAGCTGCCCGCCGATCTGAGCTTCGAGATCGGCGGAACGCTCGCGGCGTCTGTCCGGGCGGTCGAGGCCCGGTACTCGCCCGAGTGCCTGTCGGGCTGCGAGATGGCGCTGTTCTGCCGGGACGAGGCGCGCGCGTGCGGCGCGACGGGGGCGCTCGGCCGGTCCGTCCGCGACGACCTCGGCGGCGTCGACACGGTCGGCACGGCGCTCGCGCTGGCGGACGGCTCGCTGGAGCCGTCCGACGACCTGGCCGAGACGGCCGAGCAGCTGCGCGCGGCGGCCCGGCTGCGCGCCGAGGCGCTGGGCGGGGCGCTGGGCGGGGCGCTGGGCGGGGCGGCGTGATCGCTTCATGAGCGCACTGTCCTCGCTCGCGCGGTTGCAGGCGGTGGCGGCCGGGGCCGCGCAGCCGCTCGCGACCGTGCGGCACTGCCACATCCCGGACGCGCCGCTGGTGCTCGTCCCGCTGAAGCTCGCCGGGGAGGCGGCGGCGCCGCTCGCCGTCATGGCCGGCAGCGCCCCGGACGACGCGACCCTGCTGGTCGTGCCGCAGCCGCGCAACCGCGACCTGCGGTTCGCGTTCGCCGCCGACCTCGCCGAGCTCGTGCTGAACCACATCGAGACGAGCCGGGGCGAGGTGGAGGAGCTGCCGCCCGGCAAGGAGGGCGAGAAGCGGATCCGGTACGGGGACGCGCCGCAGCTGCTCGTCCCGAACCGGGGCGGCGTCGCGTTCCTGCGGCTGATGGGCCGGTCGACGCGGTTCCGCAGCACCGACGGCCCGTACGCGGTCGACCCGGCGGTGCCGGTGCTCGGCCGCTGGCTGACGTGGTTCGCCGACCGGCACGACCATCCCGGCTCGTCGCTGCTGCTGGCGATGACGGAGGCGCTGCGGCTGCACTGGGCGACCGGCCAGAGCTCGCTGGAGGACGGCAACCTCGCCGCGCTGATGGGCTGGATCGACCCGCCGGACGGCATGGACGGCCCGGC
Organism: Actinomadura sp.; assembly: GCF_044508335.1. Taxonomy (NCBI): domain Bacteria; kingdom Bacillati; phylum Actinomycetota; class Actinomycetes; order Streptosporangiales; family Thermomonosporaceae; genus Actinomadura; species Actinomadura sp. Next base: position 16,977 of record NZ_JBIQHY010000122.1, on the reverse strand, counting down.
CGCCGCGGCCCGCGCCGAGGACCCGGTGCTCTGCCCGCCCGCCGGGCCCACCACCGACCCGACGTTCGACAACGAGGTCCTCGCCCCGGCGATCGCCGCCTACGACCGGGCGGGGCGCGGCTCGCGCGCCGAGGAGCGGCTGAGGAGCGTCCTCGCCGGCCAGCTCGCCCCGACGTGGGACCTGATGTGGCGGGCCGTCGGGCTGCTGCGCGCGCTGCCCGAGGGGGCCAGCGTGCCGCGCCGCTGGGAGCGCGACCGGGACGCCTTCACCCACTACCACCAGACGTTCGGCGAGGCGTATCCTCAGGCGCGCCGCGACCCGCCCGTCCGGGCGGCGCGGCGGCTGCACGACCTCGAACGCGCGCAGGACGCCTACGACGCGCAGCGCGCGTTCGACGACCCGCTGGTCATGGCCGAGCACCGGCTGGACGGCCGGGCGTTCGGCGGGACGGTCACCGAGTGCGACCCCGCCCGGCTGGACGAGACGGGCAAGCGGCCGAAGCTGCGCCCGCTGCTGCGGGTCGGCACCGAGGACCCGGTGCGGCTCGACGCCGGGACGACCGTGTGCAACGCGGCGAGGCCCGCGCTCAAGGGGAGGATCGTGGAGATCGGCGACGGGTCCGTGCTGCTGGAGCTCACCGGCGGGATGGGCCGCAAGCTCACCCCGGAGCCGGGCGCCGTCCCGCGGGTCGGCGACCGGGTCTGCTTCACCTCGCTGACCGAGGGCTCGTTCGGCGCGGCGAAGTTCCCCGACCGGGAGGACACGCCGTGGACGCACGGCGGGCCGCCCGGCGAGTACGCGCCGACCGACGAGGACGCCGCGGAGGAATGGTCGTGAGCGGGCACCCGGGCCGCCGCCCGGTGCCGGTGCCGGCCGACGGACTCGACCCGTCGGAGGCCGCGGCGCGGGTCGTCGACGGCGTCCTGTCCGATCTCGCGGGCGGGCACCGCGGCGTCGTGGTCGACTCGCCGCCCGGGGCGGGCAAGTCGACGCTGGTCGTCCGCGCCGCCGCGCACCTGGCCGGGGCCGGCGAGCGGCTGATGATCGTGGCGCAGACCAACGAGCAGGTCGACGACCTCATCGAGCGCATCGCGACCGGGCACCCCGGCATCACCGTGGGCCGGCTGTCGGCGTCGCAGTACACGCCGTCCGACCGCGTGCTGGCGCACCCCCGGGTGCGGGTCGCGCAGAAGGCCGGCGACCTGGCCGAGCACGCGATCGTGATCGCGACCGCGGCGAAGTGGGCGACGCTTTCGGACGGCTCGTGGCCGTGGGCGATCGTCGACGAGGCGTACCAGATGCGCTCGGACATGCTGCTGCGCATCGCCGGGCGGTTCGAGCGGGCGCTGTTCGTCGGCGACCCCGGGCAGCTCGACCCGTTCTCCACGGTCGAGGTCGAACGCTGGGCGGGCCTCACGTGGGACCCGATGCGCAGCGCCGTGTCCGTGCTGCTCGCGCACAACCCCGACCTGCCCGTCCACCGGCTGCCGGTGTCGTGGCGGCTGCCCGCGTCGGCGGCGCCCGTCGTGTCGCGGGCGTTCTACCCGTTCACCGGGTTCCGCGCCGGGACGGAGCCGGGCGACCGCCGGCTGGAGTTCGGCGCGCGCGGCATGGGCACCGCCTACGACCGGGCGCTGGAGGAGGCCGCGGCGACCGGCTGGGCCCTCTACGAGCTGCCGGCGCGGCACACGCTGCGCACCGACGCCGAGGCGGTCCGCGCGACGGCGGCGCTCGCCGTCCGGCTGCTGCAGCGCGGTCCCGTCGCCCACTCCGAGCGCGGGGCGGCGCCGGTGGACGCGGCCCGCGTCGCGGTCGGCGCCGCGCACCGCGACCAGGTCGCCGCGATCCGCGCGGCGCTCGGCCCGCACGGCGCCGGCATCACCGTCGACACCGCGAACCGGCTGCAGGGCCGCGAGTACGACGTGACGGTCGTCCTGCACCCGCTGTCGGGGCGCCGCGACGCCACCGCGTTCCACCTGGAGTCGGGGCGGCTGTGCGTGCTGACGTCGCGGCACCGGCACGCGTGCGTGGTGGTCGCGCGGGCGGGCATCCCCGAGCTGCTGGACGCGCACCCGTCCGCCGAGCCGGTGCACCTCGGCGTGCCGGTGAAGTTCCCGGACGGCTGGGAGGCGAACCAGTCGGTGCTCGCCCACCTCGCCGCCCACCGCGTGGCGGGCGCCTAGCCGGGCGTCCGGCGGGAGGCTAGGCGGGTCCGGCGGTCGCCGCCCACCGGCCGTTGTGCCGGGTGATCGTGATCGGGTGGTCGAAGCACTCGCTGACCAGCTCCGTCGTGATGACCTCGCCGGCGGGCCCGGAGGCGAGCACCCGCCCCTCGCGCAGCAGCAGGGCGTGGGTCGTGCTCGTGGGCAGCTCCTCCAGGTGGTGCGTGACCAGCACGGTCGTGAGGTCGGGCCGGTCGGCGCGCAGCTGGTCGATGCTGGCCAGCAGCCGCTCGCGGGCGGCGACGTCCAGGCCGGTGGCGGGCTCGTCGAGCAGCAGCACCGCCGGGTCCGGCATGAGCGCCCGCGCGATCAGCGTCCGGCCCCGCTCCCCCTGCGACAGGGTCGGCCAGCGGGCGTCGGCGCGCGCCGCCAGCCCCATCAGCTCCATCAGCTCGTCGGCGCGGCGCAGGTCCTCCGCGGACGGCGTCCAGCGCGGGACGAGCTCGATGGTGCCGGTGACGCCGGTCAGGAGGATCTCCCGGACGGTCCGCGCGGACTCCAGCGGGTGCCGCGGGTTGACCTGCCCGATCAGCGGCCGCAGCGAATGGACGTCCACCCGGCCGAGCCTGCGCCCGAGGATCTCCGCCGTCCCGCGCGTCGGGTGCGTGTAGGCGCCGAGGATGCCGAGCAGCGTGCTCTTCCCCGCGCCGTTCGGGCCGATGAGCGCCCAGTGCTCGCCGCGCAGCACGGTCATCGTGACGCGGTCGAGCAGCAGCCGCCGCTCCCGGACCAGGTCGATCTTGTCGGCGTTCAGCACGACGTCGGACACGGAACCTCCCGTTCGAACACTCGGCATGGGGGCACGCAGGCGGTGTGCGGCGTGCGGGGACGCGGAGGGCCGGGATCGCCGGGGCGGCGCGTCTGACGATCTTCAACGTACCCGAGAATCGCCGTCCGGTACGAGGGAGGCGTCCGGCCGGATACTGTGAGATCCGGTGCCTCAGCGATCTGGAGGGGGACATGGAGGACATCGGCCTCATGTGCGCCCGCTGCGGCGGCGAAGTGCACGACGTGACGCACAACCGCGAGGGCTCGCTCGACGGGGTCGGCTACCGCCACAACCGGCGGGTCGAGCCGTGGGACCACGAGCTGGAGCTGGCGGTCGGCGAGCCCCTTCCCAGGGAGCCGGGCTGCGACTTCTGCGGGGCGTCCGGGCCGAGCTGGCTCTACTACCCGACGCTCGACCCCGACGACACCGACATGTTCGAGGTCGAACTCGACACCACGGACCTGTCGGACGACGACACCGCCGTGGCCGTCCTCAACATGCTCTATCCGTGGTACGCGTGCGACACGTGCTCCGTCCTGGTCGCCGACCGCAACGTCGACCTGCTCATCGCCCGCGCCCTCGACCGCACCCCCGTCCCGGCGGACGGCCCGGTCGACGAGGAGACCGTCCGCGCCCGCCTGCAAGGCTCCCTCTCGGTCTTCTTCACCACACGCCCCGGCCGCCCGCAGCCGTCGCGGGCCGTGTAGCGTCGTTCCACCCCTGGGGGGCGGGGTGTCGGCGGGGGACAATAGGATCTATGCCGTTTTGGTGAGGTGCGTGTGGGTACGGGGGCGCAAATGATCATTGAGGCGCGATTCCACGGGCCGGACGGGTCCGGGAACGGCGGATACGTCGCGGGCAGGCTCGCGGGGCGGGTGCCGATCGACACGGTGACGGTCACGCTGCGGCAGCCGCCGCCGCTGGACACAGAGCTGACGGTCACGGTGGAGGACGAGCGGGGGCACAGCGCGCGGCTGTGGGACGGCGAGCGGCTGATCGCGGAGGCGCTCGCGGGGGCGATCGTCGTGCCGCCGATCCCGCCCGTGCCGTTCGAGCGGGCGGTGGAGGCGGCGGAGAAGTACCGCGCGCAGGAGAACCACCCGTTCCCCGGCTGCTTCGTGTGCGGGCCCGACCGCGAGCCCGGCGACGGGCTGCGGCTGGAGCCCGGGCCGGTCGCCGACGGCACCGTCGCGACGCCGTGGGTCCCCGACCGGGTCCCCGAGCGGGAGCTGGTGTGGGCGGCGCTCGACTGCCCGGGCGGGTGGTCGTTCGACGTGGCGGGCCGCCCGGCGGTGCTCGGCACCATGACCGCGCAGGTGATGGACGTCCCCGAGGCCGGCGAGCAGTGCGTCGTGCTGGGGCTCGCGCGCAGCCGCGAGGGCCGCAAGATGCACGCCGCCACGGCCCTCTACGGCGCGGACGGGCGCCTGCTGGGCCGCGCCGAGCAGATCTGGATCGAGATCGACCCGGAGGTCTTCGGGCGCTGACGCCGCCGATCCGCCGCACGCCGGGCCGGTCCGGTTCCGCATGGATCGCGGAAATGTGTCGCCCGGCATTGTCGGCGCGGCCGGATCCGCTGTTCAATCTGAGCTTCCGCGGATACGGAGGCACGGCTCATGAGCGGAGACGGCTTACTCATCCTGGCGCTGGCGGCCCTCGCGGTCTACACGGGCGTCCACTGGGAGCGGGCGCGCCGCAGCGTCACGGACCTGCGGCTCAGCCGCCGGCGGGTCAGCCTGCTGCGCCAGGCCGCGGCGCGGGAGCGCGGCCACGTCGCGGTGATCATCGCGGTCGCGTCGGTGGCGCTGTTCCTGGCGGTCAGGTACGGCTGAGCCCGGGCGGGCGCCCGCCCGGGCGTGTCAGGGGCCGGCGAACAGGGGGTCCTCGCGGTCCACGCCGTTCACGGGGCGGCCGTGGCGCGGCGGTTCGCCGCCCTGCGCCGGGTGGCCGCCGGTGGTGGAGCCCGGCGTCCCGTTCGGGCCCGGCGTCCCGTGCGGGGGCGTCCCGTGCGGGGGCGTCCCGTGCGGTGCGGGGGCCGCGTTCGGCAGCGGCGCGCCGAGCGGCATCGGGGCCCCGTTCGGGACGGAGCCGTGCCCGGCGGGCCCGCCGATCGGGGGCAGGCCCGGCGGCGGCCCGGCGGGCTGCCGCCCGGCGCCGTTCGGGAAGCCCCCCGCGGGCGCCGGGCTCCCGCCGCCCGGCATCCGGCCGCCGGGCGGGATGTTCGACGACAGCGTGCCCTGGGTGAACTGGTCGACCTGGCGGCGCGCCCGGTCGGCCTCGGCGCGGGCGGCGTCGCGCTCCTCGGCGAGCGCGGTGAGCGCGGCCTGCTGGTCGGCGACCGACTGGGACAGCTGGCGCAGCTGCACGGCCTGGTCGTTGACCTTGGCGGCCAGCTCGTCCCGCTCCGCCGTCGCGGCCCTCGCCTGCTCCTGGGCGGCGTCGCGCTCCTTGGCGGCCTCGTCGGCGCGCGCGTTGGCGCGGACGACCTCCGCCTCGGCCTCGGACTGGGCGCGCAGCGCGGCGGTGCGCTCCGCCTCGGCCTTGCTCGCGGCCTGCATGGCGCGCTGCCGCTGCGCCTCGGTGTCGCGCATGGCGGTGCGGAGGTCCTCGGCGCCCTGCTTGGCGACGGCGGCCTCGACGCGCTGCGCCTCGGCGGCGCCCTCGGCCTCGGCGAGCTTGGCGTGCAGGCCGACGAGCTCGGCCCGCGCCGCCTCCAGCGCGGCGAGCAGCTCGGTCTCGCGCGCGGCGACGCGGTCGCGCTCGCTCTCGGCGGCGAGCTTCGCCGTCATCGACTGCTGGGCGATCTGGTGGGCCTCCTCCCACGCCTGCTGCGCGGCGTCGCGCTTGGCGAAGGCGAGCTTGGCCTCCTCCCTGGCGCGCCCGGCCTCCTTTTCCGCCGCGTCGGCGCGCTTGCGCGCCGCGGACGCCTCCTGCCACGCCTCCTCGGCGCGCCGCTGGGACGCGTCGCGCTCGCTCTGCGCGATGGCGAGCTCGCGGGCGGCCTCGGCGCGCACCTCGGCGACGCGGCGCTCGACGCCGGCGACGCTCAGCTCGGAAGTCAGCGACTCGGCGAGCAGGTCGGCGGTCTTCTCCAGCCGCTCGACCATCTCCCAGGCGGAGGCGACCTGGCCGGTGAGGCCCGGCGCGTCCCGGCCGCGGTCGCGGCGCTCGCGGGCCTCGCGCGCGCAGACGCCGTCGTTGTCCTGGCAGTAGCGGACCGCGCGGACGGCCCCCACGGGCTGCGGGACGGGGCGCCCGCAGTTGGCGCACGGCCAGACCGCGACCGGGTCCCCCATGCGGGCGACCGCCGTCTCGGCGGACTCCCCCGCGCCTCCGGAGACCGCGCCGCCCTGGGGAGCCGCGGCCGTCCCCTCGGGGCCGCTATTGTCGCGCTCTTCGCTGTTAGGCATGGAATGAACCATACGCACTGATCGAAGTTGCTGCAGTGACTTGGGAGGTAGATGTGGGGGTGCCCACTTCGTCGTTCATTGAGCGGCGAAGCGGTCGGTGGCCTCGATGAGCCGGTCCCGGATTCCCGGCTCGGAGCCGCCGTGCCCGGCGTCCTCGACGATGTGGAACTCCGCCTCGGGCCACGCCCGGTGCAGCTCCCACGCCTGGTCGGGCGGCGTCTTCATGTCGTAGCGGCCGTTGACGATCACGGCGGGGACGCGGCGGATGCGGTCGACGGCCGCGAGGAGCCCCTCCCCGGGGAGGAAGCCGCCGTTCGAGATGTAGTGGTGGGTGATGCGGGCGAACGCCAGGACGGTCGCGTCGTCCAGCTCGGGCGGCGGGACGGGCCGGAGCGTGTTCGCCGACAGCTCCCAGGCCACCCAGGCGCGGGCCGCCGGGAGGTGGACGGCCGGGTCCGGGTCCTGGATGCGCCGGCCGTAGGCGGTCATCAGGTCGTCCTGCTCCGCAGGCGGGATCGCGTCCCGGAAGGCCGCCCACTCGGCCGGGAACAGGTGCGCCGCCCCGGCCGGGGTGAACCCCCACGCCTCGTCCGGCGGGCGGACGAGGTAGACGCCCCGCAGCACCATCTCGGTGACGCGGTCCGGATGCGCCTGCGCGTAGGCGAGCGCGAGCGTGCTCCCCCAGCTTCCGCCGAACACCAGCCACCGGTCGACGCCGAGGTGGACGCGCAGCCGTTCGATGTCCTCGACCAGGCGCGGGGTGACGTTGTGCTCCAGCGACACCGACGGGTCGCCGGCGTGCGGGAGGCTCCGCCCGCAGTTCCGCTGGTCGAACAGCACGATCCGGTACCTGGACGGGTCGAAGAACCGCCGGTTGTCGGGGAGCACCCCGCCGCCGGGGCCGCCGTGCAGGAACACCGCGGGCTTGCCGCCGGGATTCCCGCAGGTCTCCCAGTGGATCCGGTTCCCGTCGCCCACGTCGAGCAGGCCGGAGTCGTACGGTTCGACCGCGGGGTAGTACTCCCTCAACGCCATCATCCAGTCATACCAGGCGCACGATCATGCTCGTCCGGGCGGCGCTCCCGGGCCGGCGCGTCCGGTCAGAGCTGGGCCATCGCCTTGCGGATGCGCTTGTCGGAGACGGGGAAGCGGGTCCCGAGCTGCTGCGCGAAGAGGCTGACGCGCAGTTCCTCCAGCATCCAGCGGATCTGCCGGGCGGGCTCCTCGTCGCGGCGGGACGGGTGCAGGCGGCGCAGCGCCTGCTCGTACTCCTGCGTCAGCACGTCGACCTGGTGGGCGAGCGTCCGGTCGCGGCCCGGGTTCTCCGGGAGCTTGTCGAGCCGGACCTGCAGGGCGCGCAGGTAGCGGGGCACGTCGTGCAGCCGCGCCCAGCCCGTCGCGGTGACGAACCCCGGATGGATCAGCCTCCCCAGGTGGCCGCGGATGTCGGCGAGCGCCGGGACGAGGGTGAGGCTCGTGGTGCCGCGCACCCGCCGGTCCACCTCGTGGGCCTCGGCGAGGATCCGCTCCACCAGGCCGACCACCTCGGCGGTCGCGTCGTGCAGGTCGGCGCGGACCCGGTCGTACAGGGCGCGGAAGCCGTCCTCGTCCCAGGCGGGGCCGCCCGCCTCGGCGATCAGCCGGTCGGCGGCGGCGGTGACGCAATCGTCGAACAGCGCGGCGACGGAGCCGTGCGGGTTGTGGCTGAGCGCCAGCTTGCCCCGGTTGGTCAGGCGCCCCTGGATGAGCTTCACCGGCGACGGCGCGTTCAGCAGGATCAGCCGCCGCGTGCCGAGCCACATGGCGCGGCGCTGCTCGGCCTCCGTCTCGTACATGCGGACGGCGACGCTCTCGCCCTCGTCGGTGAGCGCCGGGTAGGCCTTGACGTCGTAGCCGTTCTGCCTCCGCTCGTAGGTGCGGGGCAGCTCCCCGATCGTCCACTCGGTGAGGCCGGAGCGCTCCACGGTGGACGCCGCCTTCGACAGCGTCCCGCGGACCTTGCCGGCGAGGCGGCGTTTCAGCTCGGTGAGGTCGGTGCCCTCGCCGAGGGTGCGGCGCCTCTCGTCCACGACGCGGAACGTGATGCGCAGGTGGGCGGGCAGCCGGGACGGGTCCCACGCCTCGCGGGCGATGGGCACGCCGGTCATCGCGGTGAGCTCGCGCTCCAGGGCGTCCAGCAGCGGCTCGGTGCGCGGCGCGACGCGGTCGAGGACCTTGCGGGCGTAGTCGGGCGCCGGGACGAAGTTGACGCGCAGCTGCTTCGGCAGCGACCGGATCAGCTCGGTGACCAGCTCGGCGCGCAGGCCCGGGACCTGCCACTCGAACCCGTCCGGCCGGACCTGGTTCAGGACCTGGACGGGGATGTGCACGGTCACGCCGTCGGCGTCGGTGCCGGGTTCGAACTGGTAGGTGAGGCGCAGGCGCAGCGGCCCCTGCTTCCACACGTCCGGGTAGTCGGCCTCGCTGACGCCGCCCGCCGCCTCGTTGATGAGCATCGACTTCTCGAACCCGAGCAGGTCGGGATCGGTGCGCCGGGCCTTCTTCCACCAGGCGTCGAAGTGCCGCCCGGAGACGACGTCCTCGGGGATGCGCTCGTCGTAGAAGTCGAACAGGGTCTCGTCGTCGACGAGGATGTCGCGGCGGCGGGCGCGGTGCTCCAGCTCCTCGACCTCGTCCAGCAGGGCGCGGTTGTCGTGGAAGAACCGGTGGTGGGTCTCCCAGTCGCCCTCGACGAGCGCGTGCCGGATGAACAGCTCGCGCGACAGGGCCGGGTCGATGCGGCCGTAGTTGACGCGGCGGTCGGCGACGATCGGCACCCCGTAGAGGGTGACCTTCTCGCGCGCCATGACGGCCGCCTGCTTCTTCGACCAGTGCGGCTCGCTGTAGTCGCGCTTGACCAGGTGCTGGGCGAGGGGCTCGATCCACTCGGGCTCGATCTTGGCGTTGATGCGCCCCCAGAGCCGGGACGTCTCGACCAGCTCCGCCGACATCACCCAGCGCGGCGGCTTCTTGAACAGCGACGACCCGGGGAACACGGCGAACTTCGCGCCCCGCGCGCCGAGGTACTCCTGCCCGCGGCGCTGCCTGTCCTTCTTCTCGGCGTCGACGAGCCCGATGTGCGACAGCAGGCCGGCGAGCAGCGAGACGTGGATGCGGTCCGGCGGGGCGTCGGCGGTGTTCAGCGTGATGCCGAGCCCCTTGGCGACCTGCTTGAGCTGGCCGTGCAGGTCCTGCCACTCGCGGACGCGCAGGAAGTGCAGGAACTCGTTCTTGCACATGCGCCGGAACGCGCTGCCCGACAGCTCCTTCTGCCGCTCGCGCAGGTAGTTCCAGAGGTTCAGGTAGGCCAGGAAGTCGGAGGTGGGGTCGGCGAAGCGGCGGTGCTTCTCGTCGGCGGCCTGCTGGTGCTCGGCGGGGCGCTCGCGCGGGTCCTGGATGGACAGCGCCGACGCGATGACCAGCACCTCCCGGACGCAGCCGTTCTTCTCGGCCTCCAGCACCATGCGGCCGAGGCGGGGGTCGATGGGCAGCTGGGCGAGGCGGCGGCCGAGCGGGGTGAGGCGCTTGCGCGGGTCCTTCTCGGACGGGTCGATGGCGCCCAGCTCGTGCAGCAGGTCGACGCCGGCCTTGATGTTGCGGCGGTCCGGCGGCTCCACGAACGGGAACGCGGCGATGTCGCCGAGGCCGAGCGCGGTCATCTGCAGGATGACGGACGCGAGGTTGGTGCGCAGGATCTCCGGGTCGGTGAACTCGGGCCGGGACTCGAAGTCCTCCTCGGAGTACAGCCGGATGCAGACGCCCTCGGACACCCGCCCGCAGCGGCCCTTGCGCTGGTTCGCCGACGCCTGCGACACCGGTTCGATCGGGAGCCGCTGCACCTTCAGCCGGTGGCTGTAGCGGGAGATCCGCGCGGTGCCGGGGTCGACGACGTACTTGATGCCGGGGACGGTCAGCGACGTCTCGGCGACGTTGGTGGCCAGCACGACGCGCCGGCCGCGGTGCGGCTGGAACACCCGGTGCTGCTCGGCCGACGACAGCCGCGCGTACAGCGGCAGCACCTCGGTGGAGGTCTTCTGCCGGGTGAAGTGCTTGGTCAGCGCGTCGGCGGTGTCGCGGATCTCGCGCTCGCCGCTGAGGAACACCAGCACGTCGCCTGGGCCCTCGCGGCGCAGCTCGTCGACCGCGTCGATGATCGCCTGGATCTGGTCGCGGTCGGGGTCGGCGGACGGGTCGTCGGGGTCGGCGACGGGCCGGTAGCGGACCTCCACCGGGTAGGTGCGCCCCGACACCTCCACGATCGGCGCGTCGTCGAAGTGCTCGGAGAACCGCTCCGGGTCGATCGTCGCCGAGGTGATGATCACCTTCAGGTCGGGGCGCCGGGGCAGGATCTCCTTGATGTAGCCGAGCAGGAAGTCGATGTTGAGGCTGCGCTCGTGCGCCTCGTCGATGATCAGTGTGTCGTACTGGCGCAGCAGCCGGTCGGTCTGGATCTCGGCGAGCAGGATGCCGTCCGTCATCAGCTTGACGAGCGTGTCGTCGCCGGACCGGTCGGTGAACCGCACCTTGTACCCGACGGCGTCGCCGAGCTCGGTGCCGAGCTCCTCGGCGATGCGGTCGGCGACCGTGCGCGCGGCCAGCCGGCGCGGCTGGGTGTGCCCGATGGAGCCGAGCACGCCGCGCCCCAGCTCCAGGCAGACCTTGGGGATCTGGGTGGTCTTCCCCGACCCGGTCTCGCCCGCGACGATCACGACCTGGTGGTCGCGCACCGCGGCGAGGATGTCGTCCTTCTTGCGCGCCACCGGCAGGTCGGCCGGGTACGTGACCGCGGGCACGGCGCGGCGCCGCCGCTCGACCCGCCGCTCGGCGGCCTCGACGTCGGCGGCGATCTCCTCGGCGGCCTTCGCGCGGCGCGCGGCGTCCCGCATCTTCTGGACGCCGTCGATCCGGCGGCGCAGCCGGTGCTGATCGCGGAGCATCAGCTCGGGCAGGCGCGCGCGCAGGCCGGCGAGCGGCGGTTTCACACTCGACCTCATATCCGTCACCAAGGATAGGGTTGCGGGCCCGCGGCCCCGCTCACCCGCAAACCTCCGCACCGTAGCCGGGACGCCCCGCGCGGGGCGATCCATTTTCCGGGCGGCGACGGGATACAACGCCGCGCTCCGGGACGGCATTCCGGGGCCGCCGCGCGGCGCGGCCCCGGAGACGGCCGCGGGGAAGCGGCTGCGCTCAGCCCGCGCCGTAGACGGGCTCGGGCGCGGGGGCCTCGGCGAGGAGGCCCTTGACGACGTCGCCGACCTCCGCCGGGTCCCACCTCGCGCCCTTGTCGGCCGCGGGGCCGTGCCGGAAGGCGTCCATCACGCAGATCCTGCCGCCCTCCGCCTCGAAGACCCGCCCGGTCACGTCGCGGGACCCGGCCGAGCCGAGCCAGACGACCAGCGGCGAGACGTTCTCGGGGGCCATCGCGTCGAACTCGCCCTCGGCGGGGGCGGCCATCGTCTGCGCGAAGACCTCCTCGGTCATCCGGGTGCGGGCGGCGGGCGCGATCGCGTTGACGGTCGCGCCGTAGCGGCCCAGCTCGGCGGACGCCACGAGCGTCAGCCCGACGATCCCGGCCTTGGCGGCGGAGTAGTTGGCCTGGCCGACGCTGCCGAGCAGCCCGGCGCCGGACGAGGTGTTGATCACGCGGGCGTCCACGGGGCGGCCGGCCTTGCTCTCCGCCCGCCAGTACCGGGCCGCGTGCTTGAGCGGCAGGAAGTGGCCCTTCAGGTGGACGCGCATGACGGCGTCCCACTCGTCCTCGCCCAGGTTGACCAGCATGCGGTCGCGCAGGAACCCGGCGTTGTTCACGAGGGTGTCGAGCCCGCCGAACGCGTCGACCGCGGTGGCGACCAGCGCGGCGGCGCCCTCGTCGGTGGCGATGTCGTCGGTGCTCGCGACGGCCTTCCCGCCGAGCGCCTCGATCTCCCGGACGACGCCGTGGGCCGGGCCTTCGGAGGCGTCGCCGGTGCCGTCCCGCGCGACGCCGAGGTCGTTCACGACGACGAGGGCGCCCTGGCGGGCGAACTCCAGCGCGTGCGCGCGGCCGAGCCCGCGCCCGGCGCCGGTGACGGCGACCACCCGGTCCTTGCAGATCATCGCGACTCCTCCTTGTTCACGGTGGCGGCGTCCAGGAAGGCGGGGCGCTCTCCCCCGCCGTGGACCTGCAGCGTCGCGCCGGTGACGTAGGACGCCAGGTCGGACGCCAGGAACGCGCACGCGGCGCCGATGTCGTAGGGGACGGCGAGGCGGCCCATCGGGACGGTCGCGGCCACCGCCGCGACGCCGTCCTCGTCGCCGTAGTGCAGGTGGGACAGCTCGGTGCGGACCATCCCGAGGATGAGCGCGTTGACCCGGATGTGCGGCGCCCACTCCACCGCGAGCGAGGCGGTGAGGCTGTGCAGGCCGGCCTTGGCGGCGCCGTAGGCGGCGGTGCCGGGCGACGGGCGCACCCCGCTGACGCTGCCGATGTTGACGACCGACCCGCCGCCCCGCGCCATGATCTTCGGCCGCAGCGCCCGCGCCATGATCAGCGCCGAGGTCAGGTTCAGCTCGATGATCTTCACGTGGGTGCGCAGGCTCCCCTCGGCGACCGGCAGGTACGGGGCGCCGCCCGCGTTGTTGACCAGCACGTCGACGCCGTCCAGGCCGTCGGCGAACGCCTGCACCGCGTCCGGGTCGCGCACGTCCAGCGAGACGAACCGCGCCGTCCTCCCGCCCCCCTCGGGCAGCGTCTCGGGCTCGCGCCGGGCGACCGCGACGACGTCGGCGCCGGCCTCCAGCAGGGCGCGGCTGATCCCGGCGCCGACCCCGCGCACGCCCCCCGTGACCACGGCGGTCCGGCCGCCCAGGTCGAGCGTCAGTGACATTCCGCCTCCTCTGCTACCTTCTGTTCTAACAAATGTTTGGTGGAAAGGTAGCGCATGGGAGTCTCCACCACGACCCTGGACGGGGTCGCCGAGATCGTCGTGGACGCCCCGCCGGTCAACGCGCTGACCGTCGCGGGCTGGTACGAGCTGGCCGACGCGGTCGCCGCGGCCGGCCGCGACCCGGACGTCGGCGCCGTCGTGCTCCGGGCCGAGGGCCGGGGCTTCAACGCGGGCGTCGACATCAAGGAGATGCAGAGCACCGAGGGCCACACGGCCCTGGTCGGCGCGAACCGCGGGTGCTACGCGGCGTTCGCGGCCGTCTACGACTGCGAGGTCCCGGTTGTCGCGGCCGTCCACGGCTTCTGCCTGGGCGGCGGGGTCGGCCTGGCCGGCAACGCCGACATCGTGGTCGCCTCGCGGGACGCCTACTTCGGGCTGCCGGAGGTGGACCGGGGCGCGCTCGGCGCCGCGACGCACCTGGCCCGGCTCGTCCCGCAGCACCTGATGCGCGCGATGGTCTACACGTGCCGCAACGTCACGGCCGAGGAGCTGCACCACCACGGCTCGGTGCTGGAGGTCGTCCCGGCGGAAGAGCTGCGCGGCAAGGCCATGGAGGTCGCCTCCGCCATCGCCGCCAAGGACCGGTACGTCATCCGGCGGGCCAAGGAATCGCTGAACGGCATCGACCCCGTCGACGTCAAGCGCAGCTACCGCTACGAGCAGGGCTTCACGTTCGAGCTCAACCTCGTCGGCGCGGGCGACGAGCACCGCGCCGCCTTCGTCGCCAAGGGGGCCGAATGAGCGGCAAGGTGATGTCGGCCGACGAGGTCGCCGCGTCGCTGGAGAGCGGCATGACCGTCGGGATCGGCGGCTGGGGGTCGCGGCGCAAGCCGATGGCGCTGGTCCGGGCGATCCTGCGCTCCCCCGTCACCGACCTGACGGTGATCACGTACGGGGGCCCGGACGTGGGGCTGCTGTGCGCCGCCGGCAAGATCAGGCGGCTGGTCACCGCGTTCGTGACGATGGACTCGATCCCGCTGGAGCCGCACTTCCGGCAGGCGCGGCAGTCCGGGGCGATCGAGCTGACCGAGTACGACGAGGGCATGTTCATGTTCGGGCTGTACGCGGCGGCGCACCGGCTGCCGTTCCTGCCCACCCCGGTCGGCCTCGGCTCGGACGTCCTGCGGGTCAACCCGGAGCTGAGGACGATCCGGTCGCCGTACGAGGACGCGACCGAGCTCGTCGCCGTCCCGGCCCTGAGGATGGACGCGGCGCTCGTCCACATGAACCGCGCCGACGCGCGCGGCAACGCCCAGTACCTCGGCCCCGACCCGTACATGGACGACCTGTTCGCGAAGGCCGCCGACCGGACGTACGTGTCGTGCGAGCGCCTCGTCGAGACGGCCGACTTCGCCAAGGAGGGGCCGCTGCAGTCGATGCTGATCAGCCGGGCGCACGTGGCGGGCGTGGTGGAGACGCCGAACGGGGCGCACTTCACCGACTGCGCGCCCGACTCCGGGCGGGACGAGAGGTTCCAGAAGCTCTACGCGCAGTCGGCGGCCGACCCGGAGAGGTGGGCGGAGTTCAGCGAGCGGTTCCTGGCCGGCGACGAGGCCGCCTACCAGGACGCCGTACGGGCCTGGCGGGAGGAGTCCCGATGAGCGATGTGACGCGTGCGGAGGTGTGCGCGGCGGCGTGCGCCGACCTGTTCCGGGGCGACGGCGAGATCGTCGCGGCGGCGGTGGCCGGTTTCGTGCCGATGCTGGGGTCGCGGCTGGCGCGGGCCACGTTCGCGCCCGATCTGCTGACGACGGACGGCGGTCCGGCGCTGAGCGCCGAACCCGCCCCGCTCGGCAGGACGGCGGAGACCGCCGAGGGCTGGCTGCCGTTCCGCGACCACCTGTGGCTCGTGCTGAACGGGCGGCGGCACGTGGTGATGGGGCCGAGCCAGATCGACGCGCACGGCAACACCAACATCTCCTGCATCGGCGACTGGGAGCGGCCGGCGCGGCAGCTCCTCGGGGTGCGCGGCGGGCCGGGCAACACGCTGCTGAACCCGACGAGCTACTGGGTGCCGAAGCACTCGACGCGGGTGTTCACCGAGAAGGTCGACATGGTGAGCGGCGTCGGCTGGGACCGGGGCGCGCACGAGATCCGCGCCGTGGTGACCAACCTCGCGGTGCTCGACTTCGGCACGCCGGACCGGCGGATGCGGCTGCGGTCCGTCCACCCCGGCGTGAGCGTCGCGGACGTGGTCGCCGCCACCGGCTTCGAGCTGGCCGTTCCGGACGAGGTGCCCGAGACGCGGCTGCCGGACGCCGAGGAGCTGCGGATCATGCGCGAGGTCCTCGACCCGAAGGGGCTGCGCGAGCGGGAGGTCCCGGCATGAGCGGAGCGAACCGGGGGGCGCGGGAGGACGACCCCCCGCGGGGCGAAGACATGAGCGGAGCGAACCGGGGGGCGCGGGGGGTCGACCCCCCGCAGGGCGGAGGCATGAGCGGGCAGTTGCTCGACACCCCGCTGACCCGGCTGACCGGCGTGCGGCACCCCGTCGTCCAGACCGGCATGGGGTGGGTCGCCGGCCCGAAGCTCGTCACGGCCGTGGCGAACGCGGGCGGGCTCGGCGTCCTGGCGTCGGCGACGATGACGCTCGACCGGCTCGCCGACGCGATCCACGAGGTCAAGGACCGCACGGACGCCCCCTTCGGGGTCAACCTGCGGGCCGACGCCGGGGACGCCAGCGACCGCATCGACCTGCTGATCAAGGAGGGCGTGAAGGTCGCGTCCTTCGCGCTCGCCCCGAAGAAGGAGCTGATCGCGAAGCTGAAGGACGCCGGGGTCGTCGTGATCCCGTCCGTCGGCGCGCGGCGGCACGCGGAGAAGGTCGCGGGGTGGGGCGCGGACGCCGTGCTCGTCCAGGGCGGCGAGGGCGGCGGCCACACCGGCGCCGTCGCCACCACGCTGCTGCTGCCGCAGGTGGTGGACGCCGTCGACATCCCGGTCATCGCGGCGGGCGGCTTCTTCGACGGGCGCGGCCTCGCCGCCGCGCTCGCCTACGGGGCGGCGGGCGTCGCGATGGGCACCCGGTTCCTGCTGACGTCCGACAGCCCGGTGCCGGACGCCGTCAAGCGGGTGTACCTGGATGCCGGCGAGACCGTGGTGACCCGGCAGGTGGACGGCATGCCGCACCGGGTGCTGCGCAGCGAGCTGGTCGACGCGCTGGAGCGGTCCGGACGGGTCGGCGGCCTGGCCCGGGCGGTGCGCAACGCCGCCCGGTTCAAGAAGCTGTCCGGCATGTCGTGGCGCGCGATGATCGCCGACGGGAGGGCGATGAAGCACGGCAAGGACCTGTCGTGGTCGCAGGTGCTGATGGCCGCGAACACGCCGATGCTGCTGAAGGCGGCGATGGTGGACGGCCGCCCCGACCTGGGCGTGATGGCGTCCGGCCAGGTCGTCGGCGTCATCGACGACCTGCCGAGCTGCGGCGAGCTGATCGACGCGGTCGTGCGGCGGGCCGCCGAGGCCATCGCCGCGCAGCAGTCCCTCCTGGTGCGTTGAGCCCGGCGCGTTGAGCCCGGTGCGTTGGGCCGGGTGCGCTAGGCGCCTTGCGCGCCGAGGCCGCGCAGCACGGCCGCCAGTCCCCCGCGGAACTCCTCGTCGGGGCCGAGGC
>NZ_JBIQHY010000229.1:0-2744 GCF_044508335.1 Actinomadura sp. | reverse complement strand
CTAGATGGGTTTGGTCGCCGTCACGAGTCTCGTTGGGAAGAAGGGGGCGCCCAGCCACATTCGCCAGCCGAGGCTGCGGCGTTCCACGTCGGTCATGCCCAGCTCTTCCAGGCGTGCGCGGTATCGGTTCGTGTGGAGCAGGTCGGCGATGGCAAGGCGTCCGCCGGGGCGCAGGACGCGGACGGCCTCGTCGATGGCGGCCTGCCGACCTTCACGGGACGGGACGTTGTGCACGGCCAGGTTGCTGATGACCAGGTCGAAGGACGCGTCGACGAACGGCAGCCGCCGCATATCGCCGGTCTCGACGTCGACCCGGTCGGCCACGCCTTCGAGTTCGGCGTTGCGGCGGGTGGCGTCCGGGCTGTTGCCGGACTGGTCCGCACGCCAGAGGTCGAGGCCGACCGCGCGGCCGTGGGGGAGCAGCTTGGCGGCGGAGACGAGCAGGGCGCCGCGTCCGCAGCCCAGGTCCAGGACGTGCTCGTCGCCGCGCAGCCGCAGGCCGCCGAGGACGCGGGCCCACACCTCGAACTTCCCGACGCGGGACGCCCGCAGGTACGAGCCCACGAACAGCGCGAAGGCGAGCGCGAACGAGCCGAACACTACGGCGGCGGTGACGGCGCCGGTCACGGCGTTGCGGATCGTCAGCGTGACCAGAGCGATGCCGATCAGGGCGAGGATCACGGCGTGTCCGCGTGGGGGGATCACGCGGAAGTCGCCGTCGATGCCGTAGTCGCCCAGGGGGCGGCGCAGATCCGGCCGGATGTCGCTCATCAGTCGCCCTCCCCGGCCAGGGCGCGGCGCAGGACGGCGCCGAGTTCGGCGATCTGCCGCTGCGACACGTCGGCGGACAGGATCGCGTGCGAGCCGTGGAACGTCCCCGGCCACTGGTGCAGTTCGACCGTGACGCCCGCCTGGAGCAGGCGCAGCGCGTAGTCGATGTCCTCATCGCGGAGCGGGTCGAACTCCGCGGCGGACACGTACGCCGGCGGCAGGCCGGACAGGTCCCCGGCGCGGGCGGGGGCGGCGTACGGGGTCGCGGGGGCGTCGCCCAGGTAGTGCCGCCACACCGCGGTGAGGCTGTCGCGGTCCTGCCAGGGGGTGTCGGTGAAGTTGCGCTGCGACCACGTCTCCTGCCGGTCGTCCAGCGTGGGCTGGTTGAGGAGCTGGAAGCGGATCGGCGGCCCCTGCTCGTCGCGCGCCCTCAACGCCGCCCCGGCCGCGAGGCCCGCGCCGGCGCTGTGGCCGCCGACCGCGATCCGGTCCGGGGGGACGCCGAGGTCGGACGCGTTCTCCGCCGTCCACTCCAGCACGGCGTAGACGTCGTCCAGCGCGGCCGGGAACCGGTGTTCGGGGGCCCGGCGGTAGTCCACCGAGATCACGACCGCGCCGGACGCCCCGGCGAGCCGGGTGGCGGTCGGGTGCTCGGTGTCCAGGTCGCCGACGATCCAGCCGCCGCCGCGCAGCCAGACGACGGCGCCGTGGGCGGGGCTCGGCCGGTAGATCCGCACCGGGACGCCCGGGACGCCCGGGGCGGCGGGCACCGTGCGGTCCTCGACCTCCATGCCCTCGGTGCCCGGGGCCGCCGCCGCGGTGACCTCCTTCGGCGCCGCGGCGGCCAGCTCCGCGAGCTGCTTGCGCGCGGCGATCGGATCGCTCAGGTCGGTCTTCGGAATGAACGGGAGGAACGCGTCGAGTTCGGGATCCATGACGTCCATCCTGATGACGACGGCCGCCGGGATCATCCGCCGTGCGTCGCGCATTCGCCCCGGGCCGCGCGACGACCGTGGCCTTATCCTTCGGACATGGAGGCTCTGGCCGTCCGCCTGTCGGGACTGGACTCGTACGCCGAGGGCGCGATCCGCGTCGTCGTCTTCTACGACACGCTGATGCGCCGGCGCGTGGACCTCCCGGCGCTCGCGCGGGCGTCCGCGGGTCTCGCCGAGTGCCCGGCCGGCATCCGGATCCACGGCACGGGGCAGGTCGTCCGCGCCGCGTCCGACGGCACGCCGCTGTCCGGCCCGCCCGGGGCCGCGTCCAGCACGGTGCCGATCGTCCTCGACGAGGAGGAGATCGGCGCGGTGTGGCTGGAACGCCCCGGCCCGCCCGTCCCGCTGGACGAGGTGCTGCTGGACCGGCTCGCCATCGCCGCCGCGGCCGTCCTCGAACGGTACGGGCCCGCCCGCACCACCATGGCCGACCCCGCCCTCGTGGAACTGGCCATCAGCGCCGACGGCGACCAGGCGGCCAGGGCCCGCGCGCTGCGCCTGCTGGGCTTCGCCGCCTCCGCGCCGCTCTGCGTCGCCGCGGTGCGGTCGGCGCTGCCCCTCGACCGGGTCGCCGGGCTGGTGTGCGCGTCCCGCCCGGTCAAGTCGGCACCGCTCGACGGCGTCGGCGTCATCATGGCCGCCGCCATCGACACGTCCGGCTTCCCTCCGGACGTGCGGGCGGGCGTCGGCGCGGCCGGGAGCCCCGACCGGTCCTGGCGTCAGGCCCGTACCGCCCTCCGCTTCACGGCGCCGCGGCGCCCCGTCGTCCACCACGACGACCTGGGCGCGCTGGCCCTGCTCGCCCGGATCCCTCCGGACGCCATGCGCGACAACGCCGACGTCGCCGCGATCGCCCGCCTGTCCGCGGAGGACCTGGAGACCCTGGACGCCTACTGCGCCACCGGCTCCCTGCGCCGCGCCGCCGACGTCCTCCACCGGCACCACAGCAGCGTCGCCCGCCGCCTCGACCAGATCGGC
>NZ_JBIQHY010000121.1:16050-20454 GCF_044508335.1 Actinomadura sp. | reverse complement strand
TCAGCGGCGCAGCACGTTCAGCTCCACGCCGCCGACGATGCGGCCGCGGAGCACCTCGGCGAGCCGGTCGGACACCCGCTGGATCGTGCCGCGCTCGTCGTGCCCCGGCACCACCGCGAACCGGACGGCGACCTCGGCGGACGTGCCCTCGGTGACCCGGACGCCCGTCACCGACGGGTCGGAGCCGAACGCGGCCTCGACCGCGGCGAGGACCTCCGGGTCCTCGTGCGGCGGCGGGACGGGGCGGCCCTCCGCGAGCAGGTGCAGGCGCAGCCCGTCCACGGCGAACGGGACCGGGCCCGCCACGTCCACGACCAGGGCGTCGGCGCCCTCGTCGAGGGCGGCGCGGCACGCGTCGCCGCCCCGCACCGTCACGGGGCGGGCGTCGGCGCGCCACGCCTTCATCGTCTCCACGCAGGTGAAGCCGAGCACGCCGCGCCGGCCGTCGTCCCCGATCAGCGTCGGCAGCGCCATCTCGCTGCTCTTCTCGCGCCGCGGCTCCCCCGGCGCGGCCTCCTCCTCTTCGGTGAGGACGGCGACGATCGGCACGAGCAGCCGGGCGCCCTGCAGCCGCCGCAGCACGGTGTGCGCGCCGACGCGCCCGGCCGCGTACCCGGCGAGCGCCTCGCACAGCCGGGGGTCGGCGCTCCCGTCGTCCCCGGGGATCAGTGGTTCGGGAATCGTCAGTCCGGACACGCCAGGAAGGCTATAGCCTCCGGCGGCGTCCGCGGGCGGCTAACCGGATACTCTCCGTGTCCGGCGAGTCACCCGAGGTCGGCGATGGCGGCGACGGTGCCGCCGCCCGACGGCCCCTGGTGGACGGCCGCGACCGACACGAACACCGCCGGGTCGCCGGTGACGGACGCCGCGACGCCGCCGACGCACGCCTTGATCTGCCGGTGCCAGTGCACGTCGGAGTCGTCCAGCATGATGTTGCGGCGCCCCCGGACCGAGCCGCTCGGGTCGGCCTCGCACTTGATGAACACGTTGACGAGCCGGCCGCCGAGGTCGGACGTGCGGGGCCGGTCGGGCAGGTCGAGGCCCGTCGTCCGGATCGCGTCCCAGATGCCGTCGGCGTCCAGTGCGTCCTTCATCACACCGTGCCCCGCCCGGTACCGGCCGCCGATGCCGCGCACGTTGCCGACGACGACGATCTGCGCCCGGTCCAGCTCCACGCCGGACGAGCACGACGCCACCGACGAGTACAGCGACAGGTCCCGGTGGATCTGGTCGGCGGAGGGCGTCTCGATCTCGCCGAGCGCGACGGCGATGCCGAGCGCGGTCGTGGAGTTGGAGATGTCCATCGACTTGAGCGTGTCCTCGGTGACGACGTCCCGGCCGCGCGACTTGGCGTCGTTGATCGTGTCGAGGGTGAGCAGCGGCGTCTTCGTCTGCACGTAGTGCACGTCCGCCGGGTCGTCGATCCCGGCGATCTTCATGGCCTCGCGGACGCCGGCGGCGACGGTCTCCACCATCGCGGGCCGCCCGATGTCCTCCGGCAGGATGACGTCGCTCATCGCGACGCCGACCGACAGGCGCGGCTCGTCCGACGCGGGCGCCTTCGCCGGGTCGACGGTCGCGAAGACCGTCGCGTGCGGGCTGAGCACGCCGTCGGTGCCGCCCGACCACACCAGCGGGACGCGCGCCACCTCGTCCGCGCTCCGGGTGCCCTTCGCGGCCAGCACCTCGCGGAACGCCCGGTCGGCCAGCAGCCGCGTGTAGTCGTTCACGCCGCCGTTGCCCTCGGTCTTGCCGACGACGGCGAGGACCCGGTCGGCCTCCAGCACCCCGTCGTCGATCAGCCGGGCCAGCCCGGACGCGTCGGTCACGGACTCGATGGGGATCTTGCGGACTTCGATCGGATCGGGCACGTCATCGCTCCTCAGCTGCTCGGTCGCATCGATCTCTACCCTGCCGGGCCCCGCGGGTCACGCCTCCACGACCGTCCCGGCCTTGCCGTGCGCGGCGTCGCCCAGCCGGGCCAGCGACGCGATCGCGGCGCGCCGCCCGCCGGCCGCGACGAACCGCCGCACCGCCTCCACCTTCGGGCCCATGCTGCCGCCGGCGAAATGCCCGGCGGCGGCCAGCTCCGCCAGCTCCGCGACCGTCGTGCGGTGCAGCGGGCGCGCCCGCGGCGTCCCGAACCCGGCCATCGCGTTCTCCACGTCCGTGGCGATCACCAGGGTGGACGCGCCGAGCCTGCGGGCCAGCAGCTGCGCCGCGAGGTCCTTGTCGACGACGGCCTCGACGCCGCGCAGCCGCCCGCCCGACCGGACCACCGGCGCTCCCCCGCCGCCCGCCGCGACGACGACGTGCCCGGCGTCCAGCAGCACCGCCGCGGCGTCGGCGTCCAGGATCTCCAGCGGCTCCGGCGAGGCGACGACGCGCCGCCAGCCCCGCTCGCCGAACGGCCGCCACACCTCGCCGCGCGCCATGGACCGGCGCGCCTGCTCCTCCGGGAAGTACCGGCCGATCGGCTTGGCGGGGACGGCGAAGCCGGGGTCGCCGGCGTCCACGAGCGTCCGCGTCACCACCGTCGCCACCGGGCGGGCCGCGCCCCGCGCGGCGAGGGCCCGCTCCAGCGCGTTCATGATCATCACGCCGACGGTGGCCTGGGTCTGCGCGCCGCACCAGTCCAGCGGGACGGGCGGCACCACGCCCGCCGCCAGCTGGTTCTTGATGAGCAGGTTGCCGACCTGCGGCCCGTTGCCGTGCGTCAGCGCGACCCGCGCGCCCGCCGCGACCAGCTCCGCCACGTGCGCCATCGCGGACTCGATCGCCGCCGCCTGCGCGTCCGGCGCGGCGCTGCCGTCCGGGGCGGTCATGGCGTTGCCGCCGAGCGCGATCAGGATCCGCTCGCCGCTGAGCGATCCCCCGTCGTTCCAGGTCACGGGAGGGACGGTAACCCGCGCGAAAGCGGCGCTCACGGGCGAAATCCGCCCAATGAGCGCCGCTTCTTCGGCAACTTCTAGGGGACGCGCACCGAGCGCGGCGGGGCGCTCCACGGGAGGGGCGAGGCGCTCCGCGAGCGGGACGCCCCACGGACGGGCCGCTCCAGACGGCCGCTCAAGACGGGGCGCTCCACGGGCGGGGCGCTCCACGGGAGGGGCGAGGCGCTCCACGGGCGGGACGCCCCACGGGCGGGGCGCTCCACGGGCGGGACGCCCCACGGGCGGGGGGCCTCTCAGTGGAGGCGGGTGAGGCGTTCCACGGCCTCGTCGATGACCTCGTCCTTCTTGCAGAACGCGAACCGGACGAAGTGGGCGCCCGCCTCGGCGTGGTCGTAGAACACCTGCGTCGGGATCGCGACGACGCCCGCCTTCTCCGGCAGCGCGCGGGCCAGTTCCATGCCGTCGGTGAACCCGAGCGGCCGGATGTCGGCCTGCACGAAGTACGTCCCCTGCGGCCGGTAGGCGGTGAACCCCGCGGCCTCCAGCCCGGTGATGAGGCGGTCGCGCTTGGCCTGGAGCGACTTGCGCAGCTCCTCCACCCACGGGATCTCGTTGCGCAGCGCATAGGCGGCGGCCTGCTGGTAGGGGGCGCTGACCGCGTACGTGAGGAACTGCTTCACCGTCTGGACGGCCCGGACATACGGGGCGGGCGCGGTGACCCAGCCCGTCTTCCACCCGGTGACGGAGAACGACTTGCCGGCGGACGACACCGACACCGTCCGCTCCCGCATCCCGTCAAGAGTCGCCAGCGGAATGTGCTCGGTCTCGTCGAAAGTGAGGTACTCGTACACCTCGTCGGTGATCGCCACCAGGTCGTGCTCGCGGCACACGTCCGCGATGGCCTCCAGCTCGCCGCGCGTGAACACGGTGCCGGCGGGGTTGTGCGGCGAGTTCACCAGGATCGCCCGCGTGCGGGGGCCGGCCGCCGCGCGCAGCTCGTCCGGGTCGAACGTGAACCGCCCTTCGACGGGGCGCAGCATGACGGGCTTGCGGACGGCCCCGGCCAGCGCGATCACGGCGGCGTAGGAGTCGTAGTACGGCTCGAAGACGATCACCTCGTCGCCCGGCCCGGTGAGCGCGAGCACGGACGCGGCGATGCCCTCGGTGGCGCCGACCGTCACGTACACCTCGGTCGCCGGGTCGTACGACAGCCCGTACCGCCCCAGCCGCTGCACCGCCACGGCCTCACGAAGCTCGGGCAGCCCGGGGCCGGGCGGATACTGGTTCGCGCCGGAGCGGATCGCGTCCACCGCCGCGTCCAGCACGCCCGCGGGGCCCGGCTCGTCCGGGAAGCCCTGGCCCAGATTGATGGACCCGGTCCGGACCGCCAGAGCCGACATCTCGGCGAAGATCGTCTCGCCGAATTCCCGCATGCGCTCGACAAGTGGCTCACTCACGCCACAAGACTAGGCCCCCGATCCCGGCGCGCCCGTGCGCCCCGGGGAGCGCTGCG
>NZ_JBIQHY010000121.1:13136-15950 GCF_044508335.1 Actinomadura sp. | reverse complement strand
GCCGAGGCCAGGTCGGCGCGGGCGATGGAGGCGCCGCCGAGGACGTTCCGGTCGACGGCCTTGCGGTAGCGGCCGTTGCCGGGCCCGTTCGTGAGCCGCGGCGGGCGGACGATCGTCCAGTGCAGGCCGGAGCCGCGGGTGATGTCCTCGGCGGCGCGCATGTCGGCGAACGCGTGCCTGAGGAGCGGCTGCAGGATCAGCGGCTTGACGACGAAGCGGGTGAACGGGTCGTCGCCCGGTCCGGCGTGCAGGCCGGATGCGCTGACCAGGACGAACCGGTCGGCGCCGGCGGCGGTCATCGCGGTGGTGATGCTGCGCGTGCCGTCCGCGCAGACGGTGGTGGGCGCGCGGCCCTCGCGGGTGCCGAGGGCGGACAGGACGGCGTCGCGGCCCTTGACCGCCTCCTCGATCGCGGCCGGGTCCATGACGTCGGCCTGGACGACGTCGGCGCACGCGCGCAGGTCGGACGGGAGGCGCGCCGTGTCGCGGACGACGGCGGTCACCTCGTGCCCGGCGTCCAGCGCCCGCCGGACGGTCAGGACGCCGGTCCCGCCGGTCGCCCCGAAGATCGTGAGCCTCATCGGTTCCCCCTGATGAACGATGGGTGAGTGAGTATTTACTAACCCCTATCCTGGTAAGCGTTCACTCACCTGTCAAGGGGGCCTCATTGAGCGCGCGGGAACGGATCCTCGACGCCGCGGCGGACATCATGCGGCGGCACGGCGTCGCCCGCGCCACCACCAAGGAGATCGCGAAGGCGGCCGGCTACTCCGAGGCGCTGCTCTACAAGCACTTCCGCGACAAGGAGGAGCTGATGCTGAGCGTGCTGAAGGAGCGGATGCCGCCGTTCACCTCGATGGGCGTCCCCGGCAAGG
Source organism: Actinomadura sp. (assembly GCF_044508335.1). Taxonomy (NCBI): domain Bacteria; kingdom Bacillati; phylum Actinomycetota; class Actinomycetes; order Streptosporangiales; family Thermomonosporaceae; genus Actinomadura; species Actinomadura sp. The sequence goes on along the minus strand of NZ_JBIQHY010000121.1, from coordinate 15,075 downwards.
AGACGGTGGAGGCCAACCTCGTCGCGGTCGTCCACGGCGGGATGCGCTTCTACCGGCTGACGTTCCCGATGATGGCGTCGATGGCGGCGCAGCCCCGGCTGATGAACGCGACCCGCGAGTCGCTGCGCAAGTACGGGGCCGGCCCGCAGGAGCCGGTGCGCGCGCTGACCCGGTACCTGGACGCCGAGCGCGACCTCGGCCGTGTCGCCGCCGGAGCCGACACGGCCGCGGTGGCGGCGCTGCTGATGGGCGCCTGCTTCCAGCAGGGGTTCCTGATGTACTTCGCGGAGGGCGAGGACGGGCCGGACGTCCCGGAGTCGTTCGCGCGAGATCTCGTCCGGCCCGTGCTGGCGGAACTGCTGCCCTAGCGTCGTGGGGGCCACCGGCGGCTGTATGCCGGCTGCTGTCTGCTGCCTGCTGTCTGCCGTCGGATGGCTGGCGGCTGGCGGGTGGCGGCTCAGAGTTCGTTCAGGCGGGTCTTGACGACCTTGCCCATGGCGTTGCGCGGCAGCGAGTCGACCAGGTGGACGACACGGGGCCGCTTGTGCACCGACAGGCGCTCGGCGACGAAGTCGATCAGCTGGTCTCCGGCGACGCCGTCCGCGACGACATAGGCGGTGACCTGCTCGCCGAGGTCGTCGTGCGGCGTGCCGACGACGGCGGCCTCGCTGACCGCGGGGTGGGCGAGCAGCGCGTTCTCGATCTCGCCGGCGCCGATCCGGTAGCCGCCGCTCTTGATGAGGTCGGTGGACGCGCGGCCCACGATGCGGTGCCAGCCGTCCGGCCCGATCGTGGCGATGTCGCCGGTGCGGAACCAGCCGTCCGGCGCGAACGACGCGGCCGTGGCCTCCGGGCGGTTGAGGTAGCCCTTGAAGAGGAGCGGGGCGCGGACGTGCAGCTCGCCGGGCGTCTCCCCGTCCGGCGGAACGGGCGCGCCGTCCTCGGCGGCGAGGCGCGTCTCGACGCCCGGCAGCGGGGTGCCGACATAGCCGGGCCGCCTGTCGCCGTCGGCGCGCGCGCTGACCGTGATGAGGGTCTCCGTCATGCCGTAGCGCTCGACGGGACGGTGCCCGGTCAGCTCGGAGAGGCGCTCGAACACCGGCACGGGGAGCGGTGCGCTGCCGGAGACGAGCAGCCGCGCGCCGCGGAGGGCCTGCGCGGTGCCCGGATCCGCCGCCGTCCGCGACCAGACGGTGGGGACGCCGAAGAAGAGGCTGCCGCCGTCGTTCTGCGCGGCCGCCGCGTACCGCTCGGGTTTGGGGCGGCCCGTGTGGACGAGCGGCGACCCGGTGCGGAGCGCCCCGAGGACGCCGAGCACGAGCCCGTGCACGTGGAACAGGGGCAGCCCGTGGACGAGGACGTCGTCGGGCGTCCAGGCCCACGCTTCGGCGAGCGCGTCCAGCCCGGCGGCGATCGCGCCGCGCGAGATGAGGACGCCCTTCGGCGCGCCCGTCGTGCCGCTCGTGTAGAGGATCAGCGCGGTCGCGTCGGACGGGGCGGCGGCGCCGCCGCTCCCGTCGTGCGGCAGCGCGTCGACCGGCACGAGGGGCGGCTCGCCCTCCACGGGCTTGGCGTCGCCGGCGGCGAGGAGCAGGCTCGCGCCCGAGTCGCCGAGGATGTGGGCGCGCTCGGCCGGGCCCGAGTCGGGCGGCAGCGGGACCACGGGGACGCCCGCGAGGACGCCGCCGACGACCGCCGCGACCGTCTCCAGGGACGCCGTGGCGTGCACGGCGACGGCGTCCGCGCCCGCGATCTCCGCGGCGACGGCGGACGCCCAGCCGAGCAGCTCGTCGCGCGGAAGCTCGCGGTCCGCGATCCGGACCGGGCCGCCGTTCTCGCCGAGCAGGTCCATCACTCGCCCCTCTCCATGTCGGTCTCGTCGGTCTCGTTCTTGTCGGTCTCGTTCTGCTTGTCGGTCTCGGCGTGGTTCTCGGGCTCG
>NZ_JBIQHY010000121.1:0-13036 GCF_044508335.1 Actinomadura sp. | reverse complement strand
CGTGGTTCTTGTCCTCGCCGTGGTTCTCGTCCAGACCGTCCAGGGCGTCCAGCCAGGCCAGTACCGCGTCATTGTGCTCGCCGAGCAGCGGCGGCGCGGTGTGCTCGCGCGGCGCCGCGCCGTCGAAGCGCAGCGGCGGCCCCGGCAGCTCGATCCGGCCGAGCTGAGGATGGTCGACCTCGATGACGAGGCCCTGCGAGCGCGTCTGCTCCCACTCGTACACCTCGTCGATCGACCGGATGGCCCCGGCGGGGATCCCCGCCTCGTCCAGGCGTGCGAGCCAGGCTTCGCGCGTGTCTCCCTGGAGGACGCGCTCGATGTCGGACGTCAGCTCCGGCCGCCGTGCCGCGCGGTCCGGGATCGTCGCATAGCGGGCGTCGTCGGGATCGAGGCCCACGATCGGCGCGAACCTGCGCCAGAGGTTCTGGTTGGCGACGCCTATCTGGATCTGCCCGTCCTTGCAGCGGAACGTCCCGTACGGCGCGATCGACGGATGATCGTTGCCGACCGACTCGGGGACGTCGCGGGCGACGGTCCAGCGCGTCCCCTGGAACATGTGGGCGCCGACGACCGAGGCGAGCAGCGACGTGCGGACGACCGTCCCGCGCCCGGTCCGGTCCCGCTCGTAGAGGGCGGCCAGGACGCCGGTGACGCCGTTGTGCGCCGCGAGGATGTCGGCGATGGACAGCCCCACCTTGCTGGGCGTGCCCGGCGGGCCGGTCACGCTCATGATCCCCGCCTCGCCCTGGACGATCGCGTCGTACCCGGGGCGTCCGCCCTCCGGGCCGTCGTGGCCGAACCCGGTGATGGACAGGACGACCAGGCCGGGGTTCAGCTCGTGCAGCCGCTCCACCGGGAAGCCGAGCCGGTCGAGGACGCCCGGGCGGAAGTTCTCCACGAGCACGTCGGCGTGCCGGACGAGCCGGGTCAGCGTGCGCCTGCCCTCCTCGGCCTTCAGATCGAGGGTGATCGACTCCTTGTTCCGGTTGACCGACAGGTAGTAGGTGCTGACCTGGTCGTCCCCCGCGAACGGCGGGCCCCAGCCGCGGGTCTCGTCCCCGCCGCCCGGCTGCTCGACCTTGATGACCCTGGCGCCGAGGTCGGCGAGCGTCATGGTGGCCTGCGGGCCCGCGACCACGCGGCTGAGATCGACGATCACGACGCCTTCGAGCGGTCCGGGCAAGGACGTCCTCCTTTGCGGGTGGGGCACCTGGAAGTATGCCGTCCGTGCCGCACACCACCCAGACCTACTCCGCGCTCGCGGCCCGCCTGCTGGCGCTGCCGCCGTCGTGCGGCCCGGCGCGGCTGGTCGCCGTGGACGGGCCGAGCGGCGCCGGCAAGTCGACGTTCGCCGGCCACCTGGCCGAGGTGCTGGTCGGCGCGCCCGTCATCCGCTCGGACGATTTCCGGGTGCCGTGGGATGCCGACCCGCTGACCTGGTGGGAGCCTCTGCGTGCGACCGTTCTCGACCCGCTCCGCGAGGGACGGCCGGCTGTACTCCGCCGTTACGACTGGCGCCATGACGTCTACGGCCCGGAAGAGGAGATCCCGCCGCCGCCCGTCCTCATCACCGAAGGCGTCGGCGCGGCCTGGGGCGGGTCGCCCGCCGCCTACCGCATCTGGATCGACGCCCCCCACGACCTGCGCCGCGCCCGGGCTCTCGATCGCGACGGCCTCGCCTACGCGGACGCCTGGGACGCCTGGGCCGTCCGCGAACAGGCCCACTTCACCGCCGACGGGACGCGCGGACGCGCCGACCTGCTGGTGGACGGCACCACATTCACCCAGCACCGCTTCTTCACCCTATAAAGGTTTACCGGGTACGTAGAGGTTTCACCGGGTCTACAGAGATGTTGTGACCTCCGCGCGCCGGGCTTGAGGTGTTCGCGCGTATCCGGGTTCACACGTCATCGGAGTCTCGCATGTACGGGGATAGCGGAGCCGGAGTTCGTTGTTCTGATGTTCTACGGACCCGCGTCTGTAATTTCCGTTCTGGATTCCATGCGCGTTCTCTGAGCGAAGTATCGAGTTCGCCGAATTGTGGTGGGGGCGGCGCTGCGTACGGGGCCGCCCCTCCAAAGTCAAGGGCGCTTCGCGTCGCTTCGCGATGGCCTCCGGCCACCCTTGACTTCGGAGCCTCTGCGGCCCCTGAGTGCAGCTTTCGTCGGGCAGGCTCCGCCTGCCCTCTGCCCGACGCGCCGCCCCCACCCGTCCAGGCGGGAGCCGCCGCACACCGTATTAACGAATGCCCGATTCGAGCACTTTTTTGAGTGTTTGCCAGATTGGCGATTCGGCCTCAGATCATATTCTTGATATTCGCCGTCGGGACGCAAATGTGCCGTCGATCAGGTAGTATTTGGATATGAGCTCAGTTGCGCTCGACCTCGATACGGCGTCCACCATGGAATTGGTGAACGCCGCGTCGGCGATCGCGGCTGAACTCGCTCGTCGCAATCCACCGGAATCGGCTGCGGCCTGTATGGAACTCGCGGAGACGCTCGCCACCGCCGGTGACATGCAGGAGGCCGCCCTCACTGGATTCGTCGGCGTTCTGGATGCGGGCCGGGAAGTGCAGCGCTGGGGGTTTCCTTCCACGCGTGCGTGGCTGCGGTCCCGGCTCGGGATGCGCGAGTCCCGCGCCAAGGAGCGGCTGGCATTGGCGCGGCAGCGGCACCGCCTCACCGAGGTCACCGCCCGCTGGGCCCGCGGCGAGTTGTCCCTCGGCTATGCCGCCACGATCGCCGGCGCGGTCACCCGGCTGGACGACGACGATTGCGCCGCCGCCCAAAGCATCCTCTTGGACATGGTCGACCAGGGCTTCTCGGCCGGAAAGGTCGCCTCCTTCGGCAAGCGCATCCGTGACGTCATCGCCGAGCGCGACGGCGCTGAGCACGCCGACCCCGACACCCGGCGCGGCTACGAGCGGTCCTGGATCGACTCGACGCGTTCGCTTGACGGCGGCCGCTACATCAAGGGCTGGCTGAACGCCGAAGACGCCGCCATCTGGGAAGGCGCGCTCGGCCCCCTGGCCAAGCCCGCGGGCACCGACGACCGCCGCGACCTGTCCGAACGCACGGCCGCCGCACTCAGCTCCGTCCTGTCCGGCGGCCACCGCGCCACCAAGGTCACCGTCATCTGCGACCTCGACACCCTCACCGGTGGCCAGGCCCCCGCGCGCCTCACCGACGGCACCCCGATCCCCGCCGCGCAGGCCCGCCGCATCGCGCTCAGCGCGGGCGTCTCACCCCTGCTGCTGGGACGCGGCCACACACCCCTCTACCTCGGTCACAGGGTCCGGTTCGCGACCGGCCCGCAACGCCGAGTCCTGGAGACCCTCTACCCGACCTGTGCGGTGCAGGACTGCGAAGTCCCCGGGACGTTGTGCGAAGTCGACCACGTCAGCGGCTGGGCCCTGGGCTCCCCCACCGACATCGACCGGCTCGCCCTGTGCTGCGGATGGCACAACCGCTTCAAGCACGCAAACCCGGAGCGGCTCCACATCACAAGGGAAGAAAACGGCCGCTACACCTACCGGGTGCACCCACCCGGAGTCAGCCCGCCCGGGGAGGCCGAGCCTCCCCCGGCGCAGGCAGCTTGATCACGGGTCTACGCTCGGGCCATGGCCGGCACCGACCACATCGCGGTCAACAAGGCGCTCTGGGACGAACGGGTGCCCATCCACGTTGCCAGCGACTTCTATGACGTCGCGGGCTTCAAAGCCGGTGGTCTCGCCCTGCGCGACTTCGAGTTGGCCGAAGTGGGGGACGTCGCCGGGCTTCAACTGGTCCACCTTCAGTGCCACTTCGGCCTCGATACCCTCTCCTGGGCTCGACGCGGTGCGCGGGTGACCGGCTTGGACTTCTCTGAGAAGGCCATCGAGGCGGCCCGCGCGCTGGCGGACGAGACACGGCTACCGTCCCGCTTCGTCGCCGCAGACGTGTATGACGCACCCGCTGTCCTCGGCGAAACGTACGACGTCGTCTACACGGGCCTCGGTGCCCTGTGCTGGCTTCCCGACGTCGGCCGATGGGCCGAGGTCGTCACATCGCTCCTGCGTCCGGGCGGGTTCCTCTACCTCGCGGAGTTCCACCCCTTCGCCGACACCCTCGACGACGAAGAAGGCCGCACGGTCACCTACGACTACTTCGCTGAGGGACCCCAGATCTGGGACGAGCCCGACGCTGGCAGCTACGCCGACCCGCAGGCCCCCGTCCAGCACACCCGCTCAATCGAGTTCACCCATGGGTTGGGCGAAGTGGTCACGGCATTGGCCACCGCAGGCTTGCGCATCGACTTCCTGCATGAGCACGACTTCACGCTCTGGCAGCGCTACTCCATCCTGGAGCGGGACGGCACCGCCTACCGGTCTCCCGAAGGCCGTCCGCGCATCCCCCTGATGTACTCCCTCCACGCCACCAAGCCCTCCCCCTGACCGGTCAGTCCCCCTTCGGCCGCCGCCCGCAACTGGAGCATGCAAGATCGAGTTACACCGATGACCGGACCCCACAGGGACTGCTAGAGGAAGCGGCGGATCGGGGTGATCGCGAGTTCTTTGGCGCGTTGGGTCAGGGGGCGGCGTGTCCAGCGCTTGGGGTCTATCTGTTCGCTGCGGGTCAGGTCCGCGTCGAACTGGGCGTCCAGTGTCGCGGTCAGGTCTTCGTCGATGACGGCGAGCATGACCTCCTCGTCGTGGTCGAGGGATCGCCGGTTGAAGTTCGTCGAGCCGAGCAGGGAGACCTTTCCGTCCATGGTGATGGTCTTGGTGTGCAGCATGGACGGCTGGTATTGGTAGATGCGCACGCCGCAGCCCAGGAGCGTCTCGTAGTGGCGCTGGCTCGCCAGGCGGCTCACTCGCTTGTCGGCGTGCGGGCCTGGTAGGAGCAGTTCCACCTCTACGCCGCGGCCGACCGTTTCGCACAGCAGGTCGACGAAGTAGGAGTCGGGGGCGAAGTAGGCGGTGGCCACCCGTAGCCGCTGCTCCGCCAGTTGGAGGACCACCCTGAAGAGGGTCTGCATGTCCTGCCAGCCGAGGCTGGCCGAGCCCCGCACCACCTGCACCACGGCGTCACCGGCGGGTTCGTGGACGCCGAAGCGGTCGCGGTCGTCGAACAGCGCGTCGTCGACCTCGGCCCAGTTCTGCGCGAACGCGGCCGCGATGCCGTCCACCGCGGGTCCGCGCACGCGGAAGTGGCTGTCGCGCCACTCGTTCTCGTTGCGGGCGTCGCCGCACCATTCCTCGGCGATGCCGACTCCACCGGTGAACGCCGTCTTCTCGTCCACGACCAGCACTTTGCGGTGGCAGCGGTGGTTCTGCTTGAACGGCGAGCGGGTGACGGGCTTGCGGAACCATCTGACCGTGACGCCCGCCTGGTCCATCTGGTCCAGTAGATCCTTTTCGATCTGCCAGCTGCCGATGCCGTCCAGGAGCAGGCGGACCCGCAGGCCGGCGCGCGCACGGTCCGAGAGCGCGTCGGCGAACCGGCGAGCGATGTCCCCGCGCCAGTACACGTAGGTCATCATGTCGATGGTGTGGCGTGCTCCGGCGATCTCGTCCAGCATCGCGGGGAATATCTCGTCGCCGTTGATCAGAGGGGTCACGGCGTTGCCCTCCGTCGCGGCGACGCCGATGAGCCGCTCCAGGGACCGGCGGATCCGGTGCGCGCGGTCGACCGAGGGGGTGGTCTCAGGTTCAGCCGGTCGTTGCTGGGGGACGGTCATTCCGGCCTCTTCTCCTTGCAGTGCCGTCGACGGCCGGCCTCGCGTGGCGCAGCCGGTCGTCTCGGCGGGGATTTGTCCCCCGGTCGGCGTGTTTCATGCCCCGCCGGTGGCCTCGTTCGCGGTCGAGGGGCGGCGCGCGTCGCTGATGTTCCGCTACTGGAAGCAGCACGACCCCGACCGCGTCTTCACCGAGCTCGCCGCCGGCCGCGAACCCGGACGGTGAGGCCGCCCAGGCGGGGCTGAGCGCCGGGCGGCGCTTCCACCGGCGACCCGGCTTCCGCCATTGCGGCGGGGTGTGGTCGCGATCACCGGCCGGACCGGGCTGGACCCCGTCTTCGGGGGCGCGCCCGACTTCGACCTCGAACTGATCGAGCACCGCACGCTGGACGGCGGCATCCAGGAACTCATCTACCGTCCCACCCTGCATCCCTGACAATGGCGGGCCTGGCCTTCGACAAGCCTCCGGAGGCGGCCGCCTGGCGGCACCTGGACGCCCGTGACGGGTTCGAAGTCCTCCAGGTGTCCTCCCTGCGCGACGGGTGGCGGCTGCACGGCACCACCGCGGCGGTCGAGGACGGTGTGGCCTGGGCCGTCCGCTACGTGATCCAGGTCGATGAGCGGTGGCGTACGCGCACGGCCCGGATCTCGCATCTGCTCGACGGCGGCCCCGGCGAGGTGACGCTCGAGCAGGCCGATGGACGATGGCTGGTGAACGGCAGGCCCGACCCCGGACTTGACGGCTGCCTCGATGTCGACCTGGAGTCGTCGGCCATGACGAACACGCTGCCCGTGCACCGGCTGGACCTCGCCGAGGGGGCGGCCGCCGACGCGCCGGCCGTCTACGCGCGGGCCGCCGACCTGGCCGTCGGGCGTCTGGAGCAGACCTACGCGCGGGTCGCCGGCGGTCCGGGGCGGCAGCGCTACGACTATGCGGCCCCCGCCTTCGGCTTCACCGCACTCCTGGTCTACGACGGCTCAGGGTTCGTCGTCGACTACCCCGGACTCGCGGTGCGCTGCGCCTGACGCCCGCTCCAGGGCGTCGACATCGGCGTGGGAGCGGCCGCCGGAGAGTTCGGGGTAGCCGGGGCCCCTGTCGAAGAAGGGGACGGGGCCGCGTTCGGCGCGCAGCCGGGCGCGCAGGGTCGCCGTCGCCTCCTCGTCCACGGCGCCGCCGGTGAGGACCACGCCGTAGTCCCCGCGGGCGCCTTCGACGGAGACCTTGCCGTCGCGGACGTCGTCGGCCACCCGGGACGGGTCGCGGTTCAGCGGGTCGCCCCAGCCGCCGCCCCCCGTCGTGCGGATGCGGATGGTCTGGCCCGCCTTGACCGGATGGTCGTCGACCAGGCCCTCCATCTCCTCGCCGTCGATGTCGACGCGGAAGGGGCGTCCCGCGCGGCCGCCGTTGACGCCCCAGCACGACAGGATGGAGCGGTCGGCGATCGACATGTAGCGGGCGTCGCGGAGCATCCGGATGTGCTTGTCGTAGCCGAGGCCGCCCCGGAACTCCCCCGGGCCGCCGGAGTCGACGGCGAGGCCGAGGCGCTCCACGATGAACGGCCAGCGGGCCTCGGCGAACTCGGCGGGGATGTTGCGGGAGTCGGGGACGACGTGGATGGCGTCCTCCCCGTCGGCGTAGTAGCGGCCGCCGGAGCCGCCGCCGAGCACCTCGCGCATCAGGTACGGGCCGCGGTCGTCCTCGCCGTACACGCCCGTGTAGCGGATCGTCTCCTGGTCGGCGGGCATCCGGCCGTTCGTGGCCTTGGCGAGGACGCCCGCCAGGACGCCCAGGAGCCGCAGGATGACGAAGGTGCGGGCGTTGGTCGGGGCCGGGAAGACCGGCGTGAGGAGCGTGCCCTTCTCCGGGAAGCGCATCTCCATGAGCGGGACGACGCCCTCGTTGACGTCGAGTTCGGCGGCCCGCTCCGGGGTGTCGGCCAGGTTCCGCAGGACGGGGGCCAGCCACTTCTTCAGGAACACGCCGTCGGCGTAGTCGCCCGCGTGGTTGATGGGGCCCTTGGCCTGGGGCGATGTGCCGGTGAAGTCGATGACCAGGGGCACCGCGGCGGACTTGTCCACGGTCAGCGTGATGCGCTGCGCGTGCAGGCGGGGCGGGTCCACCCCGTCGTGCTCGGCGTAGTCCTCCCACGTGAACGTGCCGTCGGGGATCTTGGCGAGCAGTTCGCGGCGGAACGTCTCGGTGGTGCGGTCGATGATCGCGTCGAAGCACGCCTCGACGTCGGCGCGGCCGTAGCGGGCGAACAGGTCGCCGAGGCGGCGGGCGCCCATCAGGCAGGCCGAGCACTCGGCGTCCAGGTCGCCGGCGAGGGAGTCGGGCATCCGCGAGTTGCGGGTCATGATCGTCAGGGCCGCCTCGTTCGGGACGCCCCGGTCCCACAGCTTGATCGGCGGGACCATCAGGCCCTCCTCGAACGCGCTGCGGGCGTGGCTCGGCATCGAGCCGGGGACGGCGCCGCCGATGTCGTCGTGGTGGCCGAACGCCTGGACGAACGCGACCACCTCGTCCCGGTGGAACACCGGGACGGTGACGCACAGGTCGGGCAGGTGGCCGATGCCGCCTTCCGACAGGTACACGTCGTTGTGGAAGAACACGTCGCCGGGGCGCATCGTCTCCGGCGGGAAGTCGCGCGCGACCGGCTGGACGAGCGCCGAGTAGGAGCGGCCGGTCAGCTTGCGCAGGCGGCGGTCGTGGACGCCGGCGCGGAAGTCGTGCGCGTCCCGGATCATCGGGGACCGGGCGGTGCGGGCGATGGCCGTCTCGACCTCGCGCTCCACCGAGGCGAGCGTCCCCTCGACGATCTCCAGGAGGATCGGGTCGATCACCGTGTCACCACCAGGTTGCCGTAGCCGTCGAGCCGCGCGGTGAAGCCGGGGTGGAGAGGCAGGGTGGAGCCGAACTCCTCGATGACGGCCGGGCCCTCGATCGCGTCGCCGGGGGCGAGCTTCTCCCGCCGGTAGATCGCCGTCTCCTCCCAGGCGTCGAAGTAGACGCGGCGGGCGCCGGCGCGGGCGCGGGACGGGTCGCCGTCGCCGCGCGGGCGCTCCGCCAGGCGCGGGCGGTCGATCGGGCCGATGCCGGAGACGCGCAGGTTCACCCACTCCACCGGATGGCGCGGGTCGTCCCGGTAGCAGTAGCCGTAGAGGGCCTCGTGCGCGTCGTGGAACCGGCGGACGACCTCCGCGCGGAACGCCTCGCCGGGCGGCCCGGCCGGGGCGGGCACGCGGACCTCGAACGCCTGGCCGCAGTAGCGCAGGTCGGCGGAGCGGGCGAAGCGGCGCCGCCCCTCCGGGAACCCCTCGCGGGCGAGCGCGCGGGCGGCCTCGCCTTCGAGGTCGGCGTAGACCTCGGCGAGGAGCGCCGGGTCGAGTTCGGCGTCGCGGACGACCCGCGTCCGGACGTAGTCGTTCTTCACGTCCACGGTGAGCAGCCCGAACGCCGACAGGTTGCCCGGGTTCTCCGGGACGACGGCCGCCGGCAGGCCGAGCACGTCGAGGAGCCGGCAGGCGAGCAGCGGCCCGGAGCCGCCGAACGCGACGAGCGGGTAGTCGCGGACGTCCAGGCCCCGCTTCACCGTGATCTGCCGGATCGCGTTGGCCTGGTTCCACGCGGAGATCTCCAGGATCCCCGCGGCGGCCCGTTCGACCGGCAGGCCGAGATCGCCGGCGAGCGCGTCGAGGCCGCGCCGGGCCGCCGCCACGTCCAGCGGCACCTCGCCGCCGAGCAGGTGCGGCGGGATGCGGCCGAGGACGGCGTGCGCGTCGGTCACCGTCACCTCGGCGCCGCCGCGCCCGTAGCAGAGCGGCCCCGGGTCGGCGCCCGCGCTGCGCGGGCCGACCTTCAGCGCGCCCTCGGGCGAGCGCCACGCGACCGAGCCGCCGCCCGCGCCGACGGTCACGATGTCGATCATCGGGATCTTGACGGGGTGCCGGCCGATCGAGCCCTCGGTGGTGAGGGTGGGCTCGCCGTCCAGGACGACCGCGACGTCCGTGGACGTCCCGCCGCCGTCCAGCGTGACGACGGAGCCGTGGCCGCTGTGCGAGACGACGAACGCCGCGCCCAGCGCCCCCGCCGCCGGGCCCGACAGGACGGTCGTGATCGGCTGCCGCGCGACCTCCTCCGCCGACAGGACGCCGCCGTTGCTCTTCATCACCAGCAGCCGGGTCGCGACGCGCTCGGCGATCCGCGCGAGGTAGCCGTTCATCGCGGGCTTCACGGCGGCGTCCACCAGCGTCGTCACCGACCGCTCGTACTCGCGGTACTCGCGCAGCACCTCGCACGACAGCGACACGACGGCGCCGGGGTGCTCGCGGCGCAGCACGTCCCGCATCGCCAGCTCGTGGGACGGGTCGGCGTAGGAGTGCAGGAAGCACACCCCGATCGCGCGGATGCCCCGCTCGCGGAACCAGCGGGCCGCCGCCACCGCGGACTCCTCGTCGAACGGGCGGATCTCGGCGCCGGTGTGGTCGAGCCGCCCGCCGACCGTCCGCACCCGGTGCACGGGGACGATCCGGGGCGGCTTCACCCAGAAGTAGCTGTTGCCGTACCCGTCCGGGACGCTCTGCCGCGCGATCTCCAGGATCGACTCGAACCCCTCGGTGGTGATGAACCCGAGGTCGTCGATCCGGTCTTCGAGGAGCCGGTTCGTCGCGACCGTCGTGCCGTGCGACAGCGCCGCGACGTCGTCCGGTCCGGCGCCGAGCAGGCCGAGCACCTTGCCGACCCCGTTCGCGAACCCCTCCGCCGGGTCGGCGGGCGTCGACGGGGTCTTGGTGGTGACGAGCGCGCCGTGCTCGTCCAGCGCGACGACGTCGGTGAACGTCCCGCCCGTGTCGATGCCGATCCGCAGCCGCCTCGCCATGGTGAAGGGTCTACCGGACGGCGGCCACCTGCGAAACCGTCGCAATGTGACAACGGGCGCGTCGTTCTTTGGTGAGAGCGCATAGGGCTAGGCTGAGCCTTTTCCCGACAGACGTTCCCGACAGACGAACCGTCACGACATAGCTGGAGCCCTTCCATGGCGCTTGAACGCCCCGAGATCGACTTCCCCGAGGGACGGCCGCCCGAGTACCTCGACATCACCGACATCACCGAGGGCGACGGCCCCGAGGCGGCCAAGGGGTCGCACGTGTCGATGCACTACGTGGGCGTGTCGTGGTCCACCGGCGAGGAGTTCGACGCGTCCTGGAACCGCGGCTCCACGCTCGACTTCCAGCTCGGCACCGGCCGCGTCATCAAGGGCTGGGACATGGGCATCCAGGGCATGAAGGTCGGCGGCCGGCGCAAGCTCGTCATCCCGCCGCACCTCGCCTACGGCGACCGCAGCCCGAGCCCCGCGATCAAGCCCGGCGAGACGCTCATCTTCGTCGTCGACCTGGTCGCGGTCGGCTGACCCCTCGCCTCCGCCGGGAGGCACCGGCGGACGATCCGGGCGGGCGACCCGCGGGTGAGGACCCGCCCGGATGCCCGCCGCCGATGCACGTCGCTCATCCCGGCGAGGTTCGCGGCGAGGTTCGCGGCGCTGCCCATCGGCCGGCCCGGTCCGCACCGGCGCCGCCGGGGGGCGGCGCGGGCGGCGCGGACGTGACTCAGCCGGACCGCCGGGCGCGGCGGCCGAGCAGGTAGCCGAGCGCGACGCCGGCGAGCGCGACGACGCCGCCGGAGACGAACGCCGCCACCATCGGCGGCGCCGCGGACGAGGGGCCCGGCGGGGCCGCGGCGCGTCCCGGGTAGACCGCGCCGCCGCCCGCCGGGACGGCGGGCGGCGCGGGCTCCGCCGCGGCCGCGGGCTCGGCGGGCGCTACCGCCGCGGTGCGGGCGCACAGGTCGCGTTCGACCGCGGCGAAGAACTCCCCGGCGGTGCGCTTGGCGACGCTGCCCAGCATCCGCTGCCCGACCCCGCCGACCATCCCGCCGACGACCGCGTCGGCGTCGTAGTCGATGCGGGTCGCGCCGCCGCCGTCCGACAGCCGGACGCGGACGGTCGCGTCCACCGTGCCCGGCGCGCCCTGGCCGCGCGCCTTCAGCACGAACGAGCGCGGCGGGTCCGGGTCGGCGAGTTCCACCTGGCCCACGTAGGTGCCCTGGATCGAGGCGACGCCCGCGGTGACCGTCATCCGGTAGGTGTTCGGGCCGGTCTCCTCCAGGGAGCTGCACCCGGGGATCGTCCTGGCCAGGACGGCCGGGTCCTGGAGCGCGTCCCAGACGCGGTCGAGCGGCGCGGCGACGCCGGCACTGCCGTTCAGCTGCATGTCCCGACTGTAGAGAACGCCGCCGCCGCGCCGAACGGCAACATCTGCCGAGTACACGCCGATGTTTGGGCAGAGCACCCCGAAGGCCGGTGCAAATGATCAAATGTGTCGGGAGGTTCCGGTCCGGCGCGAACCCCGGCGGCGGCCGGCGCGTCAACCGATGCGGGACCCACAACCGAAGACCCCCCACCGAAACGGAGTACGCGGCCGATGCGAGGGAAGACGCCCGTGATCGCCATGGTTGCCGCCGGAGTGCTCGGCGTGGCGCTGGGCGGCTGGCCCGCCGTGGCCGCGCAGGTCGGCGACTCGGGACCGTCCATGCGGACGCAGCTCGCCTCGGTGCTCGGCGACAAGACCTGGGCGACGCCGAAGCCCGGGTCCTGGACGATGCCGAAGCCGGCCCCCAACGGCCTGCCCGCGGTCATCAACCACATCGAGACGCAGGATCGCGTCGTCTTCCTCACCATCGACGACGGCTACACCTACGACTCGGAGTTCGTGGACCTCGTCCGCAAGGAGAAGGTTCCGATCATGACGTTCCTGACCTCGACCTACATCAAGGGGCAGGGGCAGTACTTCTGGGCGATGCGCAACGCGGGCTCGCCGATGGAGAACCACACCGTCGACCACCCGAACATGGCGACGCTCAGCGCCGAGGCGCAGAAGAAGCAGATCTGCGGCGCGTCGGACGCCATCCAGGCGCAGTACGGCCGGCGGCCCGAGGTCTTCCGCCCGCCGTTCGGCAGCTACAACCAGACCACCCTGCAGGTCGCCAAGGAATGCGGCATCAAGTCGGTGCTGCTGTGGTCGGCGGAGTTCTACAACGGCACGTCCGGCCCGGGGGTCGGGTACAACGGCTTCGCCCGCGGCGACGGCGGCAAGGGGTTCAAGCCCGGCGACATCATCCTGATGCACTACCGCAAGGGGCTGGCCGGGGAGTTCAAGATGATCCTCGGCTGGATCAGGCAGGCCGGGTTCCGGCCCGCCGCCGTGCAGAACTACCTGCCGAAGTCGCTCGGCGGCAACGTCCCCGACAAGCCGTCGCACGCCT
>NZ_JBIQHY010000120.1:0-20640 GCF_044508335.1 Actinomadura sp. | reverse complement strand
GGAGCGAGGATCGCCTGCGTCGCTAACGGGGGTTCCAGGGGGTCGCCCCCCTGGGAAATTAAGTCGCCTCGTTGTCGAAGGGCGGGCGCTCGTCGGGGCCGAGGGCGCCGGCGCTGGTGGCGTAGGCGGGCTCGTCGTCGAAGAGGGCGGAGCCGTTCGTGCCCTTGGCGGACGGGTAGGTGTCGTCGTCCTCGAACAGGTGCTTGCGGACGAACGTCTTGGGGTTGAGGTCGTTCAGGTCGAAGTCCTTGAACTCCGGCCCGAGACCTTCCTGGAGGTCCGCCTTGGCGCTGTCGGCCATCTGCCGGAGCTGCCGCAGCATGCGTCCCGCCTGGCCGGCGACCTGCGGCAGCTTGTCGCCGAAGATGACCAGGGCGAGGACGACGAGCACCGCCATCTCACCGAGTCCGACGTCGAACAACCCGTCCTCCGAAAACCGTCAGGGGCCGGTCCGCGCGGACCGGCCCCCTCAGCGTATCCCGAGCCCGGACGAACCGGACCCCGCGGATCTCGGCGCCGGTCAGTCGGCGCCCAGCGTGACCTGGACCGTGCTCTCCTTGCCGTCGCGCTCGTAGGTGACCTTGATCTGGTCGCCGGGGGCGCGGCTGCGGATCTGCGCGATGAGGTCGGTGGCGTCCTCGATCGGCTTGTCGTCGATCTTGGTGATGACGTCGCCGGGCTTCAGCCCGGCCTTGTCCGCCGGGCCGCCCTTGACCACCGGGTCCTGCCCGTTGACGGGCGTCGACATGATCCGGGCGCCGCCGTCCTGGTAGCGCGGGTCGGGGAAGACGCCGAGCTTGGCCTGCCGGACGGTGCCGTTGCGGATGATCTCCTCGGCGACCCGCTTGCCCTGGTTGATCGGGATCGCGAAGCCGAGGCCGATGCTGCCGCTCTGCTGCTCGCCGCCGAGGGACTGGCCGCCGAGCGTCGCGATCGCGGTGTTGATGCCGATCACGCGGCCCTTCGCGTCGACCAGCGGGCCGCCGGAGTTGCCGGGGTTGATGGCCGCGTCGGTCTGGATCGCGTTGAGGTAGGACGCGTCGCCGCCGCCCTCGCCCTGGGTGGGCACGGCGCGGTTCAGCGAGCTGACGATGCCGGTGGTGACCGAGCCCTGCAGGCCCAGCGGCGAGCCGATCGCGATCACCGGGTCGCCCACGGCGATCTTGCTGGAGTCGCCGAGCGGCAGCGGCGGCAGCGAGTGCCGGCCCTCCGGCCTGAGGACGGCGACGTCGGAGCTCGGGTCGGCGCCCTTGACGGTCGCGGGCAGCGTCTTCTTGTCGTTGAAGACGATCTGGATCTGCCCGCCGCCGGAGCCGGCGACGACGTGGTTGTTGGTGATGACGTAGCCGCCGTTGACGATGAAGCCGGTGCCGCCGACCTCGCCCTGCGCGGACTGCACGCGGATCATCACGACGCTGGGCAGCACCCGCTGCGCCACGCCGGCGACGGAGTCGGGCGGGCGGCTCTGCACCTTGGTGTCGCTGCCGTTGCCGCCGCCGAGGCTGACCGCGCCGCCGTCGTCGTCGCCGTTGGTGGCGATGACGCCGATCCCGGCGCCGAGCGCGCCCGCGACGAGCGCGACGATCAGCGCGACGACCGCGAGGAGCCCGAGGCCCGGGCCGCCGCGCGAGGACGACGGCATCGCCGGCACCGGCGCCCAGTTCGGCCCGGTGCCGCCGGGCGGCATCCCGTAGCCGGCCATGGGGCGCGGTCCCGGGCCGCCGGGCGGGGGGCCGCCGAGCGGCGCGGGCGGCGGCGCGAGCGGCGGCTGGGCGCCCGGGGGCGGCGGGCCCTGGTGCGACTGGTGCGGCCAGCCGCCGTGCGGGCCGCCCTGCGCGGCGCGCGGGTCCTGGTTGTGCGGGACGAAGCCGGGCCGCGGGCGGTCGTCGTCGGCGGGCTTGTCCAGCGCGACGGGCGGCGGAGGCTGCGGCATGTCGCGCGGCGGGACGTCCTGCAGCGGCACCTCCTGCGGCCCCATGCCGGGGGCGGCGCCGCGCGAGAGGACGTCCTCGCTGGTGTCGGGCGGGTTCCCGAGCGAGTCCGGCGGCGCGAACCCGCCGGCCACCAGGCGGTCGCCCTCGTGGCCGGGCTCGTGGTCGGGTTCGGGGTCGTCCGACGGCCGCGGGGCGCCGGTCTCCGCCGCCGGCTCAGGGTCGTCCGCCGGCTGCGCCGGCGGGATCTCCTGGTCGGTCACCGTCTCGGGGGGAGCCGCCGCCTCCTGCCGTCCGGGCTCCTGTCCGGAGGCGACCTCGTCGTCCTCCGAGGGCGCCCTGACCGGCCCGCGGTTGTCTTCCGTCATCCCCATCTCTCCTACCGAGCATGGTCCTCGTCATCCGTGCTCATGCTGCCCCGAAAGGCATGTGGCGAGCATAAGACCTGAATTCAATACGCTCATCCCGGGTCAGTCGAACGGATTCGCCGACGAGGCCAGGCGCCGCGCGCCCCGGGAGACGCGCGTCCAGAACGTGTCGGCGGGGCCGTGCGGCATGCTCACCGCGACCGCGTCCGCGGTGCTCTGCGGGGCGTCGGTCAGCACGGTGTACACGTAGCCCTTCCCGGCGGACACGGCCCAGCGGCGCAGCCCCTCGCGCCGGAAGACCGTCCGGCCGCGGCGGAAGGTCTTCTGCCAGCCGGCCATGCCGCGCTCGTCGAGCCGGCCGCGCTGCACGAACACCGAGACGGCGGCGAGGCCGTCGGAGTAGCTGAGGTGGACGGTGCCGCCGCCGTTCTCGCGGCGCACGTCGTAGAGGGTGAGGCGGCCGGGCAGGTCCGGCGGGACGGGCCAGCCGCGGTCGCGCAGCCCGTCGATGGCGGCGCGGTCCAGCCGCTCGCCCCACGCGCTCGCGCCGGACGCGGCGCCGGTGCCCGCGGCCGGCTCGCCGACGCCGGCCCCGGGGAAGCGCAGCAGCCCGCCCCGGGGCCGGCCGAGCACGGGGTTCTCCGCCGGCGGCATGGTGAAGCTGATCTCGCTGAACCCGGTGACGACCACGGGGCGGCCGGTGGCGTCGATCAGCTCGCGGTGCAGCATCAGCCCGGTCTCGCGGTCGATCCAGAAGCGCCCGGCGGGGCTGCCGTCCGGCCGGCGGGCCTCGACGACGCGCGCCGCGCGGCCGCAGACGACGGAGTCCCCGGCGCGCACCACCGAGTAGTTGCGGGTGAGCAGGGCGAGGGTGTCGCGGGTGAAGCCGGTGGTGTCCCCGGCGGCGGACTCGGGCCGGTACCCGGCGCCGCTCGTCCCGGACCGGTAGCGGATGCCCTCGCCGGGCCGGTGGGTCACGCTGACGCGGGACGTGGCGGACCGGTCGCGGTTCCACGTGGTGAGGAAGCGGCGCCCCTGGTACGGGACGCGCTGCGCGGCGTCGGCGGCGGCGCGCAGCAGCCCGACCGCGCCGGGGTCGCTGCGGACGCGGCGGACGGCGGCGGGGTCGCCGGACAGCAGCCCGGCGACCGCGAGCGCTCCCACGATCCCGCAGGCCAGGACGGCGTACCGCCGGCTCCGCCGGCCGCCCGCAAGGCCGCTCGCGGTCGGTGCGGTCACGGCCCCGGCGAGACCTGTACCTGGTAGACCGGGTCGGTCAGCGGGTCGGTGAGCGGCGCGTCCCCGGAGGTCAGCGCGTGCTCCACGGCGAACCGGTCGAAGGCGGGCGTGACGGTGGGCGCCTCCTGCCGCCCGCCGGCGGCGTAGGAGGCGGTGCCGAGGCCGATGACGAGCGTGGCGGCGCCGACGACGAGGGCGCGGCGGCGCGGATGGGCGTGCACGGCGGCGCGCCCGGCGGGGCGGTTGTCGCGCGGGCGCGCGGCGGGAGCGTTCCGCACCGGGCGGGCCGATGATCGCAGCGGCCGGGCGGGGCGGTGCGGCGGCGGGGCCGGGGGCGGCCCGGGCGGGACGTCGGCGGGCGCGGGCGCCTCGGGGGCGCCGGCGGGCAGCGAGCGCAGCCGGGTCAGGAAGTCGGGGGTGGGCAGGTCGTCGGTGCCGTCGGCGGCGGGAAGCTCGGACAGGCCCCGCAGCCGCCCCTTGAGGAGGCGCAGCTCGGCGACCTCGGCCCGGCACTGAGCGCATCCCGCGAGATGGGCGAGTACGCGGTCGCGCTCCTCGTGCCCCAGCTCATCGTCGACCAGAGCGGTCAGACGCTCCCCCAGACAACTCACGCCGCCTCCGTCGATTCCAATTCTCGGTCGGGCGCGCGGTCCCGCCCCGCGCGCGTCCATGTACGGCTCTACGCGCCGCCCGGCTGCGGCAGCGCGCCGCCCGCCGCGCGCAGGCCCCCCGCCGGCGCCGCGGCCTCGCCGCCGGCCGCGGCGTCGCGCGCCTCGGCCGCCTGGTACTCGTTCCTGGTGCCGGGTCGGCGCCGGGTCGGCGCGCGGTGCTCCAGCGCGGCGCGCAGCTGCGCCCGCCCCCGGTGGATGCGGCTGCGCACGGTGCCGAGCTTCACCCCGAGCGTCGCGGAGATCTCCTCGTAGGACAGCCCCTCGATGTCGCACAGCACGACGGCCGCGCGGTACTCGGGCGCGAGCGCGTCGAGGGCGGCCTGGACGTCGGCGTCGAAGTTGGTGTCGTCGAACGCCTGCGCCGGGGTCGGCTCGCGGCCCTGGAGGCGCTCGGCGGCGTCGTCGGCGAGGCCCTCGAAGCGGATGCGCTGGCGGCGCCGCGCCATGTCGAGGAACAGGTTCGTGGTGATGCGGTGCAGCCAGCCCTCGAACGTTCCGGGCGTGTAGTTCGACAGCGATCGGAACACGCGGACGAAGACCTCCTGGGTGAGGTCCTCGGCGTCGTGCTGGTTACCGGTCAGCCGGTAGGCGAGCCGGTAGACGCGCGCGGAGTGCTCGCGCACGACCTCGTCCCAGGACGGCGGCGCCCACTCCGCCTCGGGTGCGTTCTCGCGGGTGCGAGCGGCGTTCCCCAGCCCCTGCCGGGCGCCGACCCCCACAGCGCTTCTGAAACTCAGTGCTGCGACTCCCATGGTGCCGGGCTGTTCCTCTCTCGTGAGCCAAGGTCTCGCCTTGGAACGGCACGGTCTCGCCTGGGCTGGGGCGGTTCGTGAACCAACGCTGTCTCTGGCCTGCTGTGTGCGTACTCCCGCTTTCACTCCATACAACGCGCTGAAACGCCGGACGGTTCCCTGTCAACGATATGGTCTTTCCAGCATGAGGCATGCGGGGGTCCCGCGAGGAGGCAGCCATCGACGCCATTCAGGCCACCCGGGCCTATGTGGAGGATTACCTCCCCGAAGACGAGGCGCTGCTCGCCGCCAGGCGGCGCGGCCAGGAGGTCGGCGCGACCCCGATCGGCCCCGCCGGCGGTGCGGCGCTGCGCTTCCTCGCGACCCTGATCGGCGCCCGGACGGTGGTGGAAGTCGGCTCCGGGTGCGGCGTGTCCGGCGTGTGGCTGATGCGCGGCATGCCGAAGGACGCGGTGCTGACGAGCGTGGACATCGAGCCCGAGAACCAGCGGCTGGCCAAGCTCGCCTACCGGGAGGCGGGGCTGTCCGGCTTCCGCACCCGGATGATCAGCGGGCCGGCGCTGGAGGTGCTGCCGCGGCTCACCGACGGCGCCTACGACATGGTGTTCTGCGACGCCGACAAGCGGGAGTACCCCGAGTACCTGACGGACGCGCTGCGGCTGCTGCGTCCCGGCGGCGTGGTCGCGTTCGACAACGCGCTGTGGCACGACCGGGTCGCCGACCCCGCGCACCGCGACCCGGACACCGAGGCGATCCGCGAGGTGCACCGGATGATCCGGGACGACGACCGGCTCGTCCCGCTGCTGATCCCGGTCGGCGACGGGCTGCTGTGCGCCGTCAAGCGCGCCTGAGCGAGCCGATGGAGACGGCCGGGACGCGCGAGCCGTTCGCGGTGCGGAACCGGGTGACCTGGCGCGGGGTCTGGCAGGCGGTGGCGTTCCTCATCCTGTTCCTGGCGTCCGTGGGGTTCATCACGAGCGGCGTGGTGCGCGGCGCCGGTGTGGGGAGCGTCACGTTCATGGTGCTCGGGGTCGCGGGGCTCGTCCTGTTCGGGGCGGGCCTGCTGCTGTCGGCGGGCGGGATGCTGGCGCGCCGCCCCGTCCTGGTGCTGGACGGCGACGGGGTGCGCCGCCCGGCGCGCTGGCCGCTGCCGCGCTCGTCGGGGCGCACGCTGCCGTGGGACGAGGTGGCCGGGATCGCGGCGCTGCGCCGCGGGATGGCCGGCACCCGGCGCGGCGAGCAGGACTACCTGGTGTTCCTGCCGGCCCCGGAGCTGGCGGAGATGGCGCGGACGGCGGAGCGGCCGCGGCTGGTGGCGCTGACGATGCGGGACGTCCCGTCCACGGCGGCGGCCGTCCCGTGGTGCTTCGCGGTGGAGCCGGGCTGGGACGCGACGCTCCCGGAGATCGTCAAGGAGGCCCGGCGGCGCCGCGGCGTCCCGGTGATCGACCGCCGCACGAAGTGACCGCCGGGCGGCCGGGCGGTCAGGCGGCCAGCCAGTCCAGCAGCAGCCGGACGCCGAAGCCGGTCGCGCCGCGGGTGAGCTCGGCGTCGGCGGAGGCCGCGCGGCCCGGCCCGGCGATGTCGAGGTGCGCCCAGGGGCGGCCGCCGGTGAACTCGCGCAGGAACAGCGCCGCCGTGATGGAGCCGGCGCCGTAGCCGCCGCGCCCGATGTTGGCGACGTCGGCGACGTCGGAGTCGATCGCGGCGCGGTAGTCGCCGGTGAGCGGGAGCCGCCACACCGGCTCGCCGGCCGCCGCGCCGGCGCGGGTGAGCGCGTCGGCGAGGGCGTCGTCGGTGGCGAACAGCGCCGCGTGCCGCAGGCCGAGCGCGACCTTCGCGGCGCCGGTGAGGGTGGCGACGTCGACGATCGCGTCGGGGGCGAGCTCGGCGTCGGCGTAGGCCAGCGCGTCGGCGAGGACGAGCCGCCCCTCGGCGTCGGTGTTCAGCACCTCCGAGGTCGTCCCGCCGAAGTGGCCGATCACGTCGCCGGGGCGCATCGACGACCCGGACGGCATGTTCTCCGCCGCCGCGACCAGGCCGGTGACGCGGGCGCGGACGCCGAGGCCGCGCAGCGCGCTCATGGCGGCGATGACCGCGGCGCCGCCGGCCATGTCGGTCTTCATCGTCTTCATGCCCTCGTTGGGCTTCAGCGACAGGCCGCCGCTGTCGAAGGTGATGCCCTTGCCGACCAGCACGACGTGCCGGCCGGCCTGCTCGTCCGGCTCGTCCGGCCGGTAGGAGAGCTCGATGAGGCGGGGCGGGCGCGCGGATCCGCCGCCGACGGCGAGCAGCCCGCCGAAACCGCCCTCGGCCAGCTCCTTCTCGCCGCGCACCCGGACGTCGAGGCCCGCCTCGGCGGCGACCTGCTCGGCCCTGGCGGCGAGCCAGGACGGGTCCTTCTCGGCGGAGGGGGTGTTGGCGAGATCACGGGCGAGCGCGGTGGCCCGCGCCCGCGCGGTGCCCCGCTCGATGGCCGGGGCGGCGGCCTCCGGCCCGGCCTCGGTCAGCACGGCGAGGGCGCCGAGCGCCTTCTTGGCGGGCGCGGCGCCGATCTTGAACTCGTAGGACGCGAGCAGCGCGCCCTCGACGAACGCGGCGAGATCGCCGTCGGGGACGCCCGCGACGAGCGCCGTCCGGCCCCTGCCGCGGCGGGCCAGCGCGGCGCCGGCCCTGCGCAGGTCGGCCGGGGCCGCGTCGCCCACCCCGTACAGCAGCAGCTCGCGGATCCGGTCGCCGACGCGGACCTGGGTCGCGGTGATCTCCCCCGGCTCCCCCTTGGCCTCGTGCAGCTCCAGCAGCTCGTCCAGCGTGAAGGGCAGCCCGGCGGCGGCCTCCGCCGCGGGCGCGACGGGGCCGGTGCGGACGGGGACCGCCATCGCCTCCGCCCCCAGGTCGGCCGCGGTCTGCGACACGGTGCCGGCGGCGCCGTGGACGCGGGTCTCGATGGGCATGCCGATGATCCCCCCAGGTAGGAGCCGGTGCGGGCGCCGTGCGCGCACCGCGCGCGCGGTGCCGCCGCGCGCGTGAAGGACGTGCGGAAATGGCAAGGGCCCCGGCGGCGTCGCCGGGACCGTCACCAACAGGCCGGGAGCGGTGGAGCCGTCAGCCCACGACGTCCTTGAGCGCGTCGCCGAGCTCCTTGGCCTCGTCGGCGGAGAGTTCGACCACGAGGCGGCCGCCGCCTTCGAGGGGAACCCGCATGACGATCCCGCGCCCCTCCTTGGTCACTTCGAGCGGACCGTCTCCCGTCCGCGGCTTCATCGCCGCCATGCGTGCATCCCCTTCCTGCGTAGGGCCGCGGCCTCGCACACCCTTGGCCGCGTGGCCGCGTGTCGCATCCGCGTCATCAGTAGTGGTCCATTATCTCGTCTTCCGGGCGCGAAGTGGTAACGATCAGCCTCCAGATCGGAAGATGGGAGGATCTGCGGGCGAAACGAGGAGGACGACGATGTCTGAGACCGTGCTGTACGACGTGACCGACGGTGTGGGGACGATCACACTGAACCGCCCGGACGGGATGAACTCGCTGACCGCCGAGATGAAGGAGCTGCTGCGCGCGACGGTGGTGCGCGCCGCCGCCGATCCGGCCGCCCGCGCGGTGATCCTGACCGGTGCGGGCCGGGCCTTCTGCGCGGGCCAGGACCTGCGGGAGCACGCCGCCAACCTCGCCGCCGGGAAGGGCCTGGACGGCACCGTCCGCGGGCACTACAACCCGACCGTGCTGGCCCTCGCCGGGATGCGGAAGCCGGTGGTCGCGGCGGTGAACGGCGTGGCGGCGGGGGCGGGCGCGTCGCTGGCGTTCGCCTGCGACCTGATCGTCGCGTCCGACAGGGCCCGGTTCGCGACGGCGTTCACCGGGATCGGGCTCGCGCCCGACAGCGGCATGTCGTGGACGCTGCAGCGCCTCGTCGGCCGCGCGAAGGCCGCGGAGCTGCTGCTGCTCGGCGAGCCGGTGAAGGCCGAGCGGGCGCTGGAGCTGGGCCTGGTGAACCGGGTCGTCCCGGCCGACGAGCTGGCCCCGGCCGCGGTGGAGCTGGCGCGGCGGCTCGCGGCCGGCCCGACGGTCTCCTACGGCGCGGTGAAGGCGGCGCTCGACCACGCGGCGACGCACGACCTGGCGTCCGCGCTGGAGCGGGAGGCCGAGCTGCAGGACGAGTGCGCCGAGACCAGCGACCACAAGAACGCGACCGAGGCGTTCCTGAAGAAGCAGGAGCCGGTGTTCGAAGGCCGCTGACGGCGGCCGCGCGGCGGGGCCGGCGGCAGGGGCAGCGGTAGGCCGGTGGTGGGGCTTCCCCCCGTAGCGGCCGGGGAGTCTGCGCCAATGCGGCCGGGTGGGCGCCGGCGGTTTGCTTGAGGCATGACCCAGACAACCGCCGCACCCCCGCCGGGCAGGTCCACGACCACGCCGCCGTCGCCCGCGGCGTCGTCAAGTCCTACGGGACGGGCGAGCATGCGGTGACCGCGCTGCGCGGCGTCTCGGCGGCGTTCCCGCGCGGCCGGTTCACCGCGATCATGGGGCCGTCCGGGTCCGGGAAGTCGACGTTCCTGCACTGCATGGCCGGGCTGGACACCGTCTCGTCCGGGTCGGTGCTGATCGGCGGCGTCGACATCACCGGGCTGTCCCGGACCCGGCTGACGAAGCTGCGCCGCGACCGGCTCGGGTTCGTGTTCCAGTCGTTCAACCTGCTGCCGATGCTGACGGCGGAGGAGAACATCCGGCTGACCGGGCGGCTCGGGAACCGGCGCGCCGACCGGCAGTGGTTCGACACGATCGTGGACGCGCTGGGGCTGCGGGAGCGGCTGTCGCACCGGCCGAGCGAGCTGTCCGGCGGGCAGCAGCAGCGGGTCGCGGTGGCGCGGGCGCTGCTGACCCGGCCGGAGGTGCTGTTCGCCGACGAGCCGACCGGCAACCTCGACTCCCGGTCCGGCGCCGAGGTGCTGGGGTTCCTGCGCCGCGCGGTGGACGCCTACGGCCAGACCGTGATCATGGTGACGCACGACCCGGGCGCCGCGGCGCACGCCGACCGGGTGCTGTTCCTCGCCGACGGCATGATCGTGCACGAGCTGCTCTCCCCCGCCATCGACCAGGTGCACGCCGTGATGCGCCGGATGGAGGGCTGACGCCGTGTGGCTCATCGCGCGCCGCTCGTTCGCCGAGGGCTGGATGCGGCTGGCGGCCACGCTGCTCGCGGCGGTGTTCTCGATCGGGCTGATCGCGGGCTCGCTGCAGTTCACGCTGCGGGCGCAGGAGGCCGTGTCGGGCAGCGACGCCAGCGAGTACTCCCGCGCCGACGTGCTCGTCCAGGGCGGCTCGGTCGACGCCGACGACCCCTACGCGGCCCCGGACGGCCAGGTGGCGCTGGGGTCGGTGGCGGGGCGGCCGGGGGTCGCGGCGGTCGCCGGGGACGCGATGGTCCCGGTCTCCGCGAACGGCTCCGACGGCAAGCTCGTCCTGCCCCCGGCCGGGGCGGGGACCACGCTGCGGCCGTGGCCCTCCGACGCCCGGCTGAACCCCTACCGCCTGGAGTCGGGGCGCGCCCCGGCGGCCGACGACGAGGTCGCGGTCACCCGGCACGTGGCGCGGGCCGGGAAGCTGGACGTCGGCGACCCGCTGAGGGTCACGCTGCCGAAGCAGAACCGCACCCTCAAGATCGTCGGGATCGTCACGGTGCAGGGGCACAGCGCCGTCGCGAGCGGCGATCTGCTGCTGGCGGCGCCCGCGACCGTCCAGCGGGCCGCGGGCCTGCCCGGCGGGACGTGGCAGAGCGTGTGGGTGAAGGCGGCGCCGGGCGTCCAGGCGCGGCGGCTCCGCGCCGACCTGGCCCGCGACCTCGGCCAGGACGTCACCGTCCGCACCGCCGCCGGCGTGCGGAACGCCCAGTCGGCCGACCTGGAGGGCGCCGGGGCCTCGATCGGCGGGGCCATCGGGACGCTCTCGTCCGTGGCGGTGTTCGTCGGGCTGTTCGTCGTCGCCAACACGTTCGGCACGCTCGTCCGGCAGCGGACCCGGCGGCTGGCGCTGCTCAGCGCGATCGGCGCGACGCCCCGGCAGATCAAGCGGCTGATCCGGTGGGAGGCCCTCGCCCTCGGCGCCGTGGCCTCGGCCGGCGGCGTGCTGCTCGGCTACCCGGTGTCGGGGCTGCTCACCCGGCTGTTCGCCGAGGACGGCTTCGACATCTCCGCCGCCGACGCGCAGTTCGGCTGGATCGCGCTCGCCGCGCCCGCCGCGGCCGGGATCCTCGTCACCCAGCTCGCCGCGTGGCGGGCCGCGCGCCGCGCCGCGCGCATCTCGCCGATGCAGGCGCTGCGGGCCGCGAGCGCCGACACGCCGGGCCGCCGCGGGCCGCGCCTGCTGGGCGCGTTCGCGGTCTTCGCCTGCGCGTGGATCTTCTTCGGCGGCGTCTTCGGGATCAGGCACGAGGAGCCGCCCGGCCCCGACCGCACCGTCGGCGTCTGCGTGATGATCCTCATGGGCTGCATGACGACGGCGGCCGCGCTCGCCGTCCTCGCCCCGTTCTTCGTCGGCCCGCTCGGCGGCCTGGTCGGGCGCGTCGGGACGGCCGTCAGCGGCGAGGCGGGCCGGCTGGCCCGCGCCACCATCACCCGCAGCCCGCGCCGGGTGTCGTCGGCCGCCTCGTCGCTCATGCTCGGCGTCGCGCTGGTCGGCGCGACCGCGCTGACCGTCCTGTCGGTGGACGCGCGGTTCGACGCGACCGGGAACCGGGTGATGCTCGCCGAGCACGCGGTCACCGCGACCGGGACGACCTCGAACGGACCGGCGCCGCTCCCCCGCGACGCGGCGGCGAAGGCCGCCGCGGTGCCCGGCGTGTCCGCCGCGGCGGCGCTCACGGTGTCGGACATCAAGCTCGTCGATCCCCCGCCCGGGCGCCCGTCGCCGGAGGAGCCCCCGGAGCCGGTCTACCTGACCGTGACGGGCGCCGACCAGGCGACGCTGCCGTCCGTCCTCAAGCTGGGCGGGCACCTGCCCCGCCTCCGCGACGGCGAGATCGCCCTCACGTCCACGATCATGAAGGGGCAGAAGATCAAGAAGGGTCAGCGGATCGTGGTCCGCGGCGCCCAGGGCCGGATCCCGCTCAGGGTCGCGGCCGCCTACCACGACCCGTCCCACCTGTTCGCCGACCAGGCGGTCGTCTCGTCCGCGACCATGGACCGCCTGGACCCGGACGCGTCGACCCAGGTCGTCCTCGTCCGGGGCGGCTCCGAGCAGGCCCTCTCCCACGCGTTCGCCGGCACTCCGGGCGTCAAGGTGCTCGACGAGTCGGCCTATGTGAAGACGGCGGCCGGTGCGATGACGAAGGGCATGCGGGTCATCTACGGCTTCATCGGCATGGCGCTCGTCCTCGCCCTCTTCGGGATGGCGACCACCGTGTCGATGAGCGTCGCCGAACGCACCCGCGAGTTCGGCCTGCTCGGCGCGGTCGGCGCGACGATGACGCAGATCAAGTCGATCGTCCGCTGGGAGGCCGCCACCGTCGTCCTGCTGGGCAGCCTCCTGGGCATCGGCACCGCCCTGGGCACCGTCTACCTGATGCACGTCGCGACGGGCAGCTCGGTCCTGTCCCCGAACCCGCCCTGGTGGCTGTTCCCGGCGGTCATCGCCGGCGCCGCGACCGTCACCCTCGCGACCTCCGCCCTCCCGTCCCGCCGCGCCGCCGCCGTCCCCATCCTCGAAGCCACCAAGGCCGAGTGACGGCGGGCGGTCGGCGGGCCGGGCGATCAGCGGAAGGCGCAGTCGGTGAGGTGGTCGTTCACCAGGCCGCAGGCCTGCATGAGGGCGTAGGCCGTGGTGGGGCCGACGAAGCGGAAGCCGTGCCTCTTCAGCTCCTTGGACAGGGCCTTCGAGGCGTCGGTGTAGGCGGGGACGTCGGCCGTGTCGGCGTAGGCCGGGGAGTCGGGGTCGGCGTAGCGCCAGGCGGTCGCGGCGAGGCCGCCGGGGAGGTCGAGGGCGGCGCGGGCGTTGGCGATCGCCGCCTCGATCTTCGCCCGGTTCCGGACGATGGCGGCGTCGGCCATCAGGCGCTCGACGTCGCCGGCGCCGAACGCGGCGACCTTCTCGGGGTCGAAGCCGTGGAAGGCGGCGCGGAAGCTCTCGCGCTTGCGCAGGATCGTCAGCCAGGAGAGCCCCGACTGGAACGCCTCCAGGCAGAGCTTCTCGTAGATCCCCAGGTCGTCGCGGACGGGACGGCCCCACTCGTCGTCGTGGTAGGC
The DNA here is from genome assembly GCF_044508335.1 of Actinomadura sp. Taxonomy (NCBI): domain Bacteria; kingdom Bacillati; phylum Actinomycetota; class Actinomycetes; order Streptosporangiales; family Thermomonosporaceae; genus Actinomadura; species Actinomadura sp. Next base: position 7,447 of record NZ_JBIQHY010000120.1, on the reverse strand, counting down.
GATGTAGTCGGGCGTCGACATGCCCCACGGGCAGCGCCTCAGACCGTCCTCACCCAGAATCGCGGTGCTCACCCGGCCGTTCTACCTCATGCCTCCGACAGAGCGGCGAGGCGGCGCAGGCCGAGGGTCAGGAACGCCTTCACCACCGGGCCCGCGACCAGCCAGCCGGCGCGGCCCAGGACGCCCAGCGGCAGGTCGATGCGCTCCGCCCAGACGACGCGGCTGCCGTCCCCCTCGGGGACGACCTTGAACCACGCCTCGCCGCGCACCAGGCGGCCGGTGTGCCGGACGGCGACGCGGCGGCCGTCCCGCCAGTCGGTGATGATCATGGTGTCGAGGAAGCCGACCGGGCCGATGCCCGTCCGGGCGCGGAGTTCGTCGCCGACCTTGTCGCCGCCTTCCGCGCTGGTGAACGGCATCCACTCGGCGTGGCGCGGCCAGTCGGTCAGCACGTCGAAGACGCGCTCGGCCGGGGCGCCGGACACGGCCTCCGCGTGCACGGCGACCCGGCTCACCGGTGCTCCTCGTTGCGGGCGGGCTCGTCCTCGACGGGCACGGTCTCCTTGCGGAGCAGCACGCCGTCGCCGGGCTCGTCCAGGCCGTGCAGCGCGCCGATCGCCGGCTCCCCGGCGCGGCCGCGGAGCTCGTGCAGCTGGCGTTCGAGGTCGGCCACGCGGGCGTCGCGCTCGCGCAGGGCGGCGGTCAGGCGGCTGACGGCCTCGTCCGTCACCTGCATCTGGTAGCCCCAGATCGTCGCGGGGAGGCGGAGCCTCGTCCCGTCCGGCCCCAGGACGGGACGGCCCTCGGCGTCCACCTGGAGCCGGGGGTAGTCCGGATGGGTCTCGGCCAGCTCGCCGCCCCGGCCCATGGCGAGGACGACGACGGCGCCCAGCACGGCCACGCCGGCCAGGACGAGCACCACGGTCACCATCATGCTCCGATCTTCCCGCGTCCCCCTGAAGGACGATCCCCGGACTCCGATCGTGCCACGCTTGGCGGCATGGGCATGCAAGAGCGGATGGTCCTTCCACCGGACGCGCCGGTTCCGGACGGCGCCGTGGACGCGGGCACGGCGCCCCCGGCGAGCCGGGTGGAGCGGCTCGCCGCCTCCGGGGGCGCCGTGCTCGTCACGCTGGAGACGGACGCGCGGGAGCCCGATCCCGGGCTGCTCGCCGCGGCGTCCGTCTACGCGTGGCTGGGAGTGACGTACTTCCGTGTGCCGGACTCGCAGGCGGACGGGATGCGCCAGGTGCTCGACATGGTGGCGTCCATCCAGGGCACCCGGCCGCCCACCGTCGCCCGCCGGGGGCTCGCCTAACCCCTGAGCCGGTGCCAGGGGCCGGTGATGGCGAACGTGGCGCCCGGATCGGACTGGCGGTTGGCGAACAGGATGCGTCCGTCCGGGGAGAACGTGACGCCGGTGAACTCGCTGCCGTTGAGGGCGTTGCGGGCCATCGCGAACGGCCTGTTCTTGCGGGTGGTGCCGACGAGGTACTGCTCGCCGTCGCCGTCCTCGGCCAGGATCACGCCGCCCCCGTACGGGGACACGGTGATGTTGTCGGGGCCGTCGAACCGGCCGCCCGGCTTGAAGATCAGCTGCAGCTCGATCTCGTTGCGGCGCGGGTCGTAGGTCCAGACCTGCCCGGCGTGGTCGCGGGCGGCGCCGTCGCCGGAGTGGGAGAAGCTCGCGACGAAGTACGCCTTGCCGTGCCCCCACCAGGCGCCTTCGAGCTTCTGGCTGCGGGTGATCGTGTCGAACTGCTTGCGGACGGACGTCTGCTTCGCGGACGGGTCCGGGACGTCCAGCCACTGGACGCGCAGCCGCGTGCCCGGCTCGGTGACGAGCGACAGGTCCGGGACGCCGCGCACGTTCATCGCCTCCAGCTTCCCGCCCCGCAGGTAGGCGTGGTAGCCGCCGCGGTGCGCGCGGGGGCGGAACCGGTAGAACAGCCCGAACGGCCCGGACGCGTCCTCGGTGAGGTAGGCGGTGAGCGTGTGCGGGTCGACGGCGACGGCCTCGTGCGAGAAGCGGCCGAGGCCGGTCAGCGGGACGGGCTCGGTGCGCCGGCCGTGCGGGTCGACCTCGAACACCCAGCCGTGGGTCTTGGTCTCGCCCTTGACGCCCTCGGTCTCCTCGCAGGTCAGCCAGGTCCCCCACGGGGTGCGGCCGCCGGCGCAGTTGACCGCCGTCCCGGCGAGGCTGACGTACTGCGACAGCAGGTTGCCGCGGCTGTCGACCTCCAGCGTGGTGGTGCCGCCGTTGACGGCCGGGTCGTAGGTCAGCTCGGCGGGCGCGACGGCGCGGGTGCCGTTGGTGCCCTGCTCGTGGTTGCGGACGAGCCGGGTCCGGCCGTGCCTGCTGCCGGGGAAGGTGGCCATCCCGTCGTGGTGCCCCGGGACGACGACGCCGTCGGAGATGGGGTCGCCTTCCACCGACAGCTGCTTGTACGAGAAGCCCTTGGGCAGGTCCAGGACGCCCTTGGGGTCGGGGACGAGCGGGCCGTAGCCGTACGCCTCCCCGGTGTCGGCGCCCGCGGAGGTCTGGAAGATTCCCTCCAGGCTTCCGGCGAGGGCGATGGACAGCGCGCCGGCCGCGCCGCCCTTGACGACTCCGCGACGGGTCACGGACATGGGCACTCCTTCACGTGGGGGGATCACGCAGGAGGCTGGCCGCCGTCCCTGAACCGGCGGTGAACGATCATGGGCCGGACGGGAAAACCCCAGGACAATCTTGGGTCAGCGGGCCGTGGGGAAGGCCATCGCGGGCGCCTCTCCGGCCATGGCGGGCTCCGGCCAGCGGGACGTGACGGCCTTCGCGCGCGTGTAGAACCGGACGCCCTCGGGCCCGTGGACGTGGGTGTCGCCGAACAGCGACGCCTTCCATCCGCCGAACGAGTAGAACGCCATCGGCACCGGGATGGGCACGTTCACCCCGATCATGCCGACGTGCACGGACCGCTGGTACCGCCGCGCCGCCGCGCCGGACGAGGTGAAGATCGCCGTCCCGTTGCCGTAGGGGTTGGCGTTGACCAGCGCGATCGCCTCGTCGAGGGTCTCGGCGCGCAGCACCACCAGGACCGGGCCGAAGATCTCCTGCTCGTAGGCGGGCATGTCGGTGGTGACGCCGTCGAGCAGGCAGGGGCCGACGAAGAAGCCGGGGCCGGGGCGGCCGCGTCCGTCCACGACGAGCTTGGCGCCCGCCCGCGCCGCCGCCTCGACGTGCCCGCTGACGCGCTCCCGCGCGGCCTCGCTGATCAGCGGGCCCATCTCGCTGGACGGGTCGGCGCCCGGCCCGACCTTGATCGCGCGGGCCCGGTCGGCGAGCCGGTCGATGAGCGGGTCGGCGGCGTCCCCGACGGCGACCGCCACCGAGATCGCCATGCAGCGCTGCCCGGCGGACCCGTACGCCGCCGCGGTGATCTGGTCGGCGGCGAGGTCGAGGTCGGCGTCCGGCATGACGACCGCGTGGTTCTTGGCGCCGCCGAGGGCCTGCACCCGCTTGCCGGCGGTGCTCGCCGCCTCGTGGACGTGCCGGGCGACGGGCGTGGACCCGACGAACGACACCGCCGCCACGCCCGGGTGCGTGATCAGCGCGTCGGCGGTCTCGGCGTCGCCGTGCAGGACGTTGAACACCCCGTCCGGCAGGCCGGCCTCGGCGTACAGCTCGGCGACCAGGTTCGACGCGGACGGGACGCGCTCGCTCGGCTTCAACACGAACGCGTTCCCGCACGCGATCGCGATCGGGTGCATCCACAGCGGCACCATCACCGGGAAGTTGAACGGGACGACGCCCGCGCACACGCCGAGCGGCTGCCGGAACGAGAACGCGTCGACGTCCGACGACACCTGGTCGGAGTACTCGCCCTTGAGCGTCTGCGGGATGCCGCAGGCGAACTCGACGACCTCCCGGCCGCGGACGACCTCGCCGCGCGCGTCGTCCAGGACCTTCCCGTGCTCGGCGGTGACCAGCCGGGCCAGCTCGTCCTCGTGCTTCTCCAGCAGGTCGCGCAGCGCGAACATGATGCGGGCGCGCCGGGTCAGCGACACGTCCCGCCACGACTCGAAGGCGCGTGCGGCGGCGCCGACGGCGGCGTCCACCTCGGCGCGGCGGCCGAGGACGACCTCGGCGGTCTGCTGGCCGGTCGCGGGGTCGTGGACGGGCGCCGCGGCGCTCCCGCCGACCGGGACACCGCCGATCCGGTGCTGAATCGAGCGCATGGGGGTTCCTCTCACAGGTAGCGGCGCTGGGTCTTCTTGTCGTCGTCGTAGCGGGCGCGGGCCTGCGCGGTGGACGCCAGCGCCGACACCTCCGCGACGGGCACGTCCCACCAGGCCCCGCTGTCCGGGGCGGGGGCGAGCGGGTCGGTCTCCACGTGGACGACGGTGGTGCGCGGGGAGCCGACGGCCTTGCGCAGCGCGTCGCGGAACCCGTCGGCGCCCTCAGCGCGGAGCACGTCCGCGCCGAGGCTGGCGGCGTTCGCGGCGAGGTCGACGGGCAGGGTGCCGCCGTCCAGGCCGGTGTCGGTCCGGGCGCGGTAGCGGGTGCCGAACCGCTCCGCGCCGACGCTCTCGGACAGGTTCCCGATGGACGCGTAGCCGTGGTTCTGGACGAGGACGACGATGAGCTTGACGCCCTCGGCGACGGCCGTGGCCAGCTCCTGCGCCATCATCAGGTACGAGCCGTCGCCGACCATGACGAAGACCTCGCGGTCGGGCGCGGCCATCTTCACGCCGAGGCCGCCGGCGATCTCGTAGCCCATGCAGGAGTAGCCGTACTCGACGTGGTAGCCCTTGGGGTCGCGGGTCCGCCACAGCTTGTGCAGGTCGCCGGGCATGGACCCGGCCGCGCACACCACCACGTCCCGCGGCCCCGACACCTCGTTGACGACGCCGATGACCTCCGCCTGCGCGGGCAGCCCGTCCCGCCGCTCCGCGAAGGCCGCGTCGACGACGGCGTTCCACCGCCCGACCAGCTCCCGCCCCCGCTCGCGATACGCGTCCGGGACGGAGTGGCCGTCGAGCGCCGCGCCGAGCGCTCGGAGCGCCTCCCTGGCGTCGGCGACGACGGCCGTGCCGGCGAGCTTGGCGGCGTCGGGGCGCGCTACGTTGACGTTGACGAAGCGGACGGCGGGGTCGGCGAACAGGCTGTGGGACGCCGTGGTGAAGTCGCTGTAGCGGGTCCCGATGCCCAGCACCACGTCGGCCTCACGGGCGAGCGCGTTCGCGGCCGTCGTACCCGTCGCGCCGATCGCGCCGACCGAGCATTCGTGGTCCCAGGGCAGCGAGCCCTTGCCCGCCTGCGTTTCGGCCACCGGGATGCCGGTGTGCTCGGCGAAGGCACGCAGGTCGTCGGTGGCCCGGGAGTAGATGACACCGCCGCCCGCGATGATGAGCGGGCGTTCGGCGCTCCGCAGGATTTCGGCGGCCTCCTCCAGCGCGGCCGGTTCGGGGACGGGGCGCGGGATGCGCCAGACGCGCCGGGCGAACAGCTCGTCCGGCCAGTCGAACGCCTCCGCCTGGACGTCCTGCGGCAGGGCCAGCGTGACGGCCCCGGTCTCGGCCGGGTCGGTAAGGACGCGCATGGCCGCCAGCAGCGCGCTCGGCAGCTGCTCGGGACGGTTGACGCGGTCCCAGTACTTCGACACGGGCTTGAAGCAGTCGTTGACCGACACGTCGTAGGAGCGGGCGTCCTCCAGCTCCTGCAGCACCGGGTTGGCTGCGCGGGTGGCGAAGATGTCGCCCGGCAGCAGCAGCACCGGCAGCCGGTTGACGGTCGCCAGCGCCGCGCCGGTCACCATGTTGGTCGCGCCCGGCCCGATCGACGTCGTGCACGCGAACGTCGACAGCCGGTCGGTCATCCGCGCGTAGCCCGACGCCGCATGCACCATCGCCTGCTCGTTGCGCGACATGTAGTAGGGCAGGCCGTCGGCGTGCTCCAGCAGCGCCTGGCCCAGGCCGGCGACGTTGCCGTGCCCGAAGATCCCGAAGCAGCCGGCGAAGAACCGCCGCTCCTCGCCGTCCCGCTCGCTGTACTGCGCGGCCAGGAAGCGGACGACCGCCTGCGCCACCGTCAGTCTCGTGCTCACATGACCTCCACTGCTGCGTCCACGGCTCCGGCCACATCGCCGTCGGCAGGGTAAAGAAGGGAGCGGCCGACGACCAGGCCCCGGACGGTCGGCAGCCGCATCGCGCGGCGCCAGCCGTCGCGGGCGGCGCGCGGGTCGTCGGCGACCTCGCCGCCGAGCAGCAGGGCGGGCAGGGTCGAGGCGGCCATCACGCGTTCCATGTCCGGGACGACCGGGACCTTCAGCCAGGTCCGCGCGGAGGTCGTGCCCAGCGCGGACGCGATCGAGATCGCGCGGATCATCGCCTCCGGGGTGAGGTCGTTGCGGACCCGGCCGTCCACCCGGCGGGAGATGAACGGCTCCACCATGGCCATCAGGCCGTGCCCGGCGAGCTCCGACACCGCGCGGGCGCAGCCCTCCAGCGTGCGCGGGGTCGCCGGGTCGGCGTCGTCGACGCGCAGCAGGACCTTGCCGCCGTCGAGGCGGGACGCGGCGATCGCGTCGGCGCTGTAGGCGGTGAAGCGGTCGTCGATCTCGAAGGACGCGCCGGCGAGGCCGCCCCGGTTCATCGAGCCGATCACGATCCGGTCGTCGAGGGCGCCGAGGAGCAGCAGGTCCTCCACGACGTCCGGGGTGGCGAGGACGCCGTCCACGCCGGGGCGCTCCAGCGCCGTGCACAGCCGGTCGAGGAGCTCGCCGCGGTCGGCCATGGCGAGCGGGTCGCCGCCGGCGGCGAGCGCGCCGCGCGCCGGGTGGTCGGCGGCGATCAGCATGAGCCGCCCGGTCGGGCCGAGCAGGGACGGGCGGCGGGTGCGGCGGGCGGCGGCCTCGGCGATGGACTGGGGGCGGACGGCGCGCGTCTCGGCGAGCGCCGCGATCCGCCCGGCCCGCGACGGCCCGGGCGGGGTCTCGGTGTCGAGGGTCACGGCGTCACCGCCGGCTCCGCCATCTCGGCGGGGGTGGGCATGGCGGCCGAGCAGGCGAGCCGGGACGCGACGATCGCGCCGGCCCGGTTGGCGAACCCGATCACGCGCGGGAGGTCCCATCCGGCGAGCAGCCCGTGGCAGAGGGCGCCGCCGAACGCGTCGCCGGCGCCGAGGCCGTTGACGACCTCGACCGGCACCGGCGGCGCCTCGGCGGTCCGGCCGTCGGCGGCGACCGCGAGGACGCCGTCCGGTCCGCGCTTGACGACGGCGAGGCGGACGCCCCGGTCGAGCAGCGCGCGGGCGGCCTTCACCGGGTCGCTCTCCCCCACCGCGACCTCGCACTCGGCGAGGTTGCCGACGGCGACCGTGGCGTGTTCGAGCGCCTCGCCCGCCCAGCGGCCCGCCTCGTCCGGGGACTCCCAGAACATGGGCCGGTAGTCCAGGTCGAGGACGGTG
>NZ_JBIQHY010000119.1:19375-20859 GCF_044508335.1 Actinomadura sp. | reverse complement strand
CCAGGTGCTTGCGGTACTCGTCCAGCGTGGTGGCGCCGATGGTCTGCAGCTCGCCCCGCGCCAGCATCGGCTTGAGGATGGACGCGGCGTCGATCGCGCCCTCGGCGGCGCCCGCGCCGACGAGCGTGTGCAGCTCGTCGATGAACAGGATGATGTCGCCGCGGGTGCGGATCTCCTTCAGCACCTTCTTCAGGCGCTCTTCGAAGTCGCCGCGGTACCGGGAGCCGGCGACGAGGGCGCCCAGGTCGAGGGTGTAGAGCTGCTTGTCCTTGAGCGTCTCGGGCACCTCGCCCTTGACGATCTTCTGCGCGAGCCCCTCGACGACGGCGGTCTTGCCGACGCCGGGTTCGCCCACGAGGACGGGGTTGTTCTTGGTACGGCGGGACAGCACCTGCATGACCCGCTCGATCTCCTTGTCCCGGCCGATGACCGGGTCGAGCTTGCTCTCCCGCGCGGCCTGCGTCAGGTTGCGGCCGAACTGGTCGAGCACGAGGGAGGTGGAGGGGGCCGACTCCGAGGGCCCGCCGGAGGCGGCCGGCTCCTTGCCCTGGTAGCCGTGCAGAAGCTGGATGACCTGCTGGCGGACCCGGTTGAGGTCGGCGCCGAGCTTCACCAGCACCTGGGCGGCGACGCCCTCGCCCTCGCGGATCAGGCCGAGCAGGATGTGCTCCGTGCCGATGTAGTTGTGGCCGAGCTGCAGCGCCTCGCGCAGCGACAGCTCAAGGACCTTCTTGGCGCGCGGAGTGAACGGGATGTGGCCCGACGGCGCCTGCTGGCCCTGGCCGATGATCTCTTCGACCTGCTGACGCACGGCCTCAAGACTGATCCCGAGGCTCTCCAGAGCCTTGGCAGCGACACCTTCGCCCTCGTGGATCAGGCCCAGGAGGATGTGCTCGGTGCCGATGTAGTTGTGGTTGAGCATCCTGGCCTCCTCCTGAGCCAGGACGACAACGCGCCGCGCGCGGTCGGTGAACCTCTCGAACATCTCGTCGCTCCTCACAGAGCGGTTGGGCAGAGTCCGGAACGTCCGGAACTGTCCTTCCGCATGCTAGCCCGCCCCGAGGAGGCCGCCCGGTGCACTCCCACCAGGAGACGTTCCCCAGCTAAGCGCTGTTCAGTCTCATCCAACTACCGCATCGGTGCGTCATGTTCCCGCTACGCCGCAAGCGAACGGGGGCTTTCCGCAGGTCGATCGGGGCGCGGGGCGGATGTGCCGAATGGGGGCCGGACATCCGCTCGCGCCGCCTCTGTACCTCGCCGCGTCCGCGGCCAACCCCATTACCGCTACGCCACAAGCGAACGGCCGATTTCACTTACCCGCCTCTCTCCCGCACCCCGGACCCGGATCGCCGGCCCGCCATGGAGGCCGGCGGCGAAGGCGGCCGGCGCGTCAGAGAACTCCGGGAGAAGTACGCGCGCCTCTGAGACGCATGAACGGAGCCGCGGGGCGGGGGGAGCCCGCCGCCCGGGAGAAGGACGGGACC
>NZ_JBIQHY010000119.1:0-19275 GCF_044508335.1 Actinomadura sp. | reverse complement strand
CGTGAGCCTTCGGGAAGCACAGTGAACGGCCCGCCTCGTTTACGGGAGACGGGCCGCCAGGTGGAAGCGGGTCAGTTGGCCGCTTCGTACTGCTCGATCACGTGGGCCGGGATGCGTCCGCGCTCATTGACCTTGATGCCATTGTTCTTGGCCCAGGCACGGATCTCGGCGCTGCGTTCCCGGCTGGACGCGCCGCGCTGCCGGCGGCGGCGCGAGACCGTGCCCGCCTTGCGGGACTTCTCGACGAACGGCTGCAGCGATTCACGCAGCTTCTTAGCGTTGGCGCCACTGAGGTCGATCTCGTAGGAGGCGCCGTCGATCGAGAACGATACGGTCTCGTCCGCCTCGCCACCGTCGAGGTCGTCGACGAGAAGCACCTGAACCTTCTGTGCCATGGGGACAGACCTTTCGGCTGGAGCAAACTTCAATCGGTTCACAAAGATATACCGAGAACTCCGCGGATGACAATTCAGCGCCCGCGTTGAACCGGCACTGCGGCGGAAGTCGCCTTCCCGCCGGTGACCGCGCGTAATCGTCCTCGTCGTTTCCGGAGCAGCCGGGAGACGCCCGAGGGCGCGCCGCGGCCCGGCGTCCGTGAATTTCCGGCGCGCGGGCCGGGCCGGGGTTTTCAGGGCGTGACCGGTGTCACGGCACGCAGGCTGACCTGGGGCCGGTGCGGGCGCATTGGTCCCGGGTTTGCGGGCACCCGGCTTTCGGGCGGCGCCGTCCGCCCGGGTGGAAAAGCCGCTGCCCGGACCTTAACAGGCTGTGCGCGCCGGTACCGGCGCTCAACGATTAACCCGACGTAACGGCCCTAACCCGTCCGCGGCCGGGAATCCGCGCGGCCCGGCGCTCCGGCACGCCGCGCACCTGGGGAGACCCAGGACGACGCCTGGGCACGCATGGACGCGTGTATGCCCGAGGGGTCCCAAGGAACGGAAAGCGGAGATCATCGCGCTGACCGGCTGATGTTGCCCGATAACCGGAAGGAGGGCGGTGCCGAAAGTCGGTTCCGCCCGCGCCGGGCGGGAAGTCGCGGCCCCGCGCCGCCTCTCGGCGATGCGGCCGATGCCGCCGCCGCGCCGGCCTCCGGAAAACGGCCGATTGGGGCACAATCCGACTGGCCGGTAACCCACTTCTCCCACATCCGGTCCAGAAGCGGCGGGGTGAACGTGGTCCACGAACCGGCACCGTGCGCGTGGGCGCGCGAAAGTCCGTTCCGCAGTGAGACCGCGTCCCGTCCAGAGTTAGTCCAGTACCGCCCGACAAGCGGCATCCCCGGCCCCATGGCAACGGCGCGCGAGGAGTCTTTCAATCCGGAGGGGGTGTCCGGGAGGCGGCACATCCCGCCTTGATTCAGGGCCGTAACCGGAACGAGCTGGGATTCGCCTTGCGAACGCGGACGGTCCGAAACAGACCGGTCCATCCCAGTGGAAAGCATGTAGAAGACAGGCGAAAACCCTCGTCCCGCGATGGATCGCGGGACGAGGGAACGGGATCGTCTACCGGAAGCGCGCCTGAACGCGCCTGAGAGGGCCGCAGAAGGCCGGAGAATCAGGGGCGCGAACGTTTTACCACGACGGTCCCCGCGAGCCTGTCGTGGACGGCTTGGCGCCGCGTCCCCTCGAACATGAGCCCGGCGTTCGCGACCCAGAAGACGCTCGCCAGGAGACCCGCCACGGGAATCGGGCGCGCGGCGATCGGCAGCGAATAGACCGCGGCGCGGAGAACGGACTGCAGAACGCCCGGATGAGCACCGGCCTCCGCCTCGCCGCCCGGAGGCCCGGCCGATCGCGCGGGCGCGCCCTCCTCGGATGCGGCGCCCTCAGGGGCTGGCTCAGGCGCGCCCTCGGGCGCGGGCCCCTCGGGAGCGGTCACCGGCACGAATCCCGGCACGGAAAGGGGCAGGATCCCGGCGCCGCCCGTGCCCGCCGGCTCCTCCGCGTCCGCCCCGCCGGACTGGACGGCCGGCAGGGCGGCGACGACTTCGATGCCCGCGAAGCGCTTGCCCAGCGTCCGGCCCCAGAGGGCCAGCTGGACCGCTTCGTAGAGCAGCATGCACCCGGCCACGGCCGGCGGGGCGACGACGTCCACCGCATGCCCGGAGAACAGTTCGCGGACGACGAGGACGACGGGCACGCCGACGATGAGCGTGTCGACGACGCGCGCCAGCAGGCGCTGGCCCGGTTCGGCGAGGTCAGCCGCCATCGCGGCCCTACTCCGCGTACTCGGTGTACTCGGTGTACTCGTCGTACGTGCCGCGCTCGTCGATGACGAGCGTGTCGGCGAAGCGGTCGTGCAGGGCCTGGTGCAGGGGCTGGTCCCAGATCGCCCACAGGTAGGCCATCAGGCCGCCCACCCAGACCAGTGCCATCCCGTAGGCGGCGTACTCCCACACCATCACCGCCAGGACGAGGAAGAAGAAGACACCGATCTGGTAGCCGATGTGGACGATCCCCGCCCGCCACACGGCCTGCGTGGTGGTCATCGGCCGCCCCACAGGACGCGCCTGCACGATGCCCAGCCCCATGACGCGTTTGCCCAGCGTCCGCCCCCACATGGAGAGCTGGACGGCCTCGTAGAGGAACGGCAGCACCGACATGACGCAGAACAGCGTGAAGATGATGGGCCAGTTCCAGATGCCGCCCTCGTCCTGGTCGCTGCCGCTCTTGTCGCCGAGCCCGAAGGCGGCGACCGTCACGGGCAGGATGAGCGCGAAACCGAAGACCGCGACGAGGGCGTTGTCGAGGAGCCGGGCGCCGGCCCGCCGGAGGATCGGGGCGAGCTGCGGTTCGTCGCCATGGGAGCCGCCGTACTCGCCGTAGGACGCCTCGTAGGTCTGCCCCCAGCCCTGTTGAGGCTCCTGCCACTGCTGCTGGGGCGAGGGCTGCTGCCACTGCTGTTGTGACGGCTGCCGGGGCTGCTGCCACTGGGGACCCTGGTACGGGGGCGGGGGGCCGTAGGAACCCTGCCCCTGCGGCGCTCGGTAACGCCGACCACGGTTGGGGGAATCGCTCATTGGGTCAGTCCTCCAGGCGAAGCAACATCCGGGTGTTGCCCAACGTATTCGGCTTGACCCGGTCGAGGTCCAAGAACTCCGCGACGCCTTCGTCGTAAGAGCGGAGAAGCTCCTCGTACACCTCTGGCGCCACCGGAGTCCCGAGGATCGGCTGGAAGCCGTGGCGGCCGAAGAACTCCACCTCGAAGGTAAGGCAGAACACCCTCCGCACGCCGAGTTCCCGCGCGGTGTCGAGCAGCCGGGCGACGATGCGGTGCCCGATGCCGCGTCCGCCGTACCCCTTGTCCACGGCGACGGAGCGGACCTCGGCGAGGTCCTCCCACATCACGTGGAGGGCGCCGCAGCCCACGACGCGACCCGGCTCCCCCTGCCGGACCTCCTCGGCGACCCAGAACTCCTGGACGTCCTCGTACAGCTTCACCGTCGACTTCTTCAGCAGGCGTCGCCCCGACCCGGCGTACAGATCGACCAGCCTGCGGATCTCCTGAACGTCGGCGGTGCGGGCACGCCGGATCACGACCTCCACAAACAGGCGAGATTATCGAACACCTGGTCTTATCGAACGCACGCGTAGGCAGACGTGCCGCGGCCGCCTTCCAAGAAGAACTAGATAGAAACAACTAGGCACGGCTATCGGCGTTCGAAAAGTGACGCGCACCACAGCTCCCCGTTACTGAACGTGCTCGGCGCAACACGCGCCTCGCCGCACGACCTGCGATTTCACCTGTTCTGGTTGGCATCCCTTGCGCGTTCCGTTAGTGTCCATCGCTGACGTCGGCCACCCGCAGAACGGAGGCCGCACCGCCGAGTCCCGCGGGTCGCAACCAGCGCCCCGGGGAGCCGGGGACCCACTTTCGGAGCGTTCGGGGATGCGTCCCCCGGACCGGCGCCGTCAGGGGTGAATCCGCAACGCCGCGGCACTGCCCGCGCATGCTCGCGGACGGGCTGCTCCGGCCCCAACCCGTCAGCTAACCCGGTAGGCGGACGAGGAGAGGAGAATTCGTGCAGCAATCGCGGCCTGCATCTCTTTCACGTTTTCGCGGCCGCGCGGTCACCGTCGCCGGCGCGCTCATCGCCCTGACGGCCGCACCGCACGTCATCGCCCCGCAATCCACCGCCGTCGCGCACGCCGACCCGAAGCCGTCCACCAAGGAGCTCCGGTCCCAGGCGTTCAAGCTCGCCGACCAGCTGGAGCAGCTGACCGAGCAGTACAACGGCCTGAAGGTGAAGCTGGCGCAGTCGCAGCGCGCCGCCAAGGTCGCCGCCGAGAACGCCGAGCGGCAGGAGAAGGCGCTCCAGGCCATCCGCCAGAAGGTCGGCGCGCTGGCCGCGACCAGCTACATGCAGGGCGGCTCCGATCCCACGGTCTCCTTCGTCGCCTCCCAGGACCCGCAGGCCGTCCTCGACCAGGCCGCCACCCTCCACTACTTCGCCAAGCAGGACAGCACCAAGGTCCTCGGGCTCATGCAGGCCATGCAGGCCGCCCAGCGCGCCCGCAAGTCCGCCGAGGCGCGCGCCAAGCAGGTCAAGGACCTGCGCACCAAGCTGGAGTCGCAGCGCAAGAAGGTCACCGCGGCCTACGAGAAGGTGCGCGGCACGATCGTCAAGCGCGACCCGACCCAGCTCGCCAAGCTGCCCGTCATCGGCACCGGCAAGGCCGCGCAGGCGCTGCGGTACGCCATGACCAAGCTCGGCCGCCCGTACGTCTGGGGCGCCGCCGGCCCGAACAGCTTCGACTGCTCCGGCCTGACGATGTGGGCCTACAGGCAGGTGGGCATCAACCTGCCGCACTACACCGGCAGCCAGTGGAACGCGGGAACCCACGTGTCGCGCAGCCAGCTGCAGCCGGGCGACCTCGTGTTCTTCTACTCCGACCTGCACCACATGGGGATGTACGTCGGTGACGGCAAGATGATCCACGCGCCCCAGACGGGTGACGTCGTGAAGATCGTGCCTCTGGCCGGTCGTCCCTTCGCCGGCGCCGTCCGGGTCGCCTAGCGGCCCTTGCCCCGGAACGGCCTTGCCCGGTCACCCGTGCACATGGTGAAGAGACCCATCGGCGTGGGCTTCGAACACCGTCCGCGGCGACGCCTCCTGCAGGGACCTACCTGCCAGGGCGCCGGCGCCGCCGCTGCGGGGTCGGACGGGATTCGACCGTGTTCGCCGCCTGGATCTCTCGGTGACGCTCGCCCGTCCCCTGGCGAGCGTCGGGGTGGAGCCGGCTAGATGAGCTGCCTCCGGGCCGCCCACACCACGGCCTCGATAGGGGTGTTGACCTCCAGCCGGTCGCAGATCGTCCGCAACCGGCGCCGCAGGGTCCGTGCGCTCAGCTCCAGCTTGCGCGCCGCCACATCGGCGGTGACACCGCTCGCGATCTGTGCGAGCAACCGGATCTCCTCCTCGCTCAGCCCGAAATCGTCGGTGCCACGACGTGCGAGTGTGGCTGTTTCCACTCCGTCCTCCCTCGTCCGTGGTGATGACCGCGGGGATGCAGCCGTCCGCTGCACAGGCACGGGTTGGGCCTCTGTACGCGTTGGGTTGCCGGGTCCGGAGCCTTCCGGACTTAGATCATCGGGTTCCTTTTCTGTCTCGCGCGCTTGGCCGGAGGTGGCCGCCTGGCCGATTGCGGGGTCGTTCGGGGGAACTCCGGGTGACGATTCACTCGTTGGTCGTCCGAGGGAGACGGGATGAGATCGCCAGCCATCCGCACCCGTCCCTTCTCGTCGAACTCGCCAGATCTCGCCGCGGACCAAGATCGTGAATCGTTTCAAGCTACGCTTCGGCTCGGAACGCTAGGCGGCCGGATCCGGCCCGTCAAGCGTTGTCCAAATGCGCTACGCGTCCGTTTAGTGACGCTGCGTAGTCGCAGCAGCGGACACATGCCGTGCATAACGCCACTACCTGGGGAAACTCTCCCGGGTCGGGACGAGGAGCGAGTTGCCACAGACCAGTATTCGTGAGGTCGCGAGGCGTGCTGGAGTCTCAGTTGGGACCGTTTCGAATGTCCTAAACCGGCCAGACCTCGTGGCCGAAGCTACCCGTGACCGCGTGCGCGCGGCGATCGAGGAGCTCGGATTCGTGCGGAACGAGTCCGCGCGCCGGCTCCGCCGGGGCCCCGAGCGCACCGCGGGCGAGTTCGGCGACCAGCCGCGCCGGGCCTTCGGCATCGTCGTCGAGGACCTCGCCAACCCGTACGCGTCCGATGTCGCGCGCGGCGCCGAGGCGGCGCTGAACGCGGCCGGCCATGACGCCCTCTGGCTGTCCAGCGACCACTCCTCCGCCAAGGAGCGCCGCTCCCTGGAACTCCTGGAGGAGCAGCGCGCCGCCGGGGTCTTGATCATCCCGGTCGGGCTGGACCCGGGGGACATCTCCCGGTTCCGCGCCGCCGGCATGAGCGTGGTGCTGATCGACCGCGACTCCTCGCACGCCTGCTCGGCCCGCGTCGACCATGTCGCGGGCGGCGAGATCGCCGCCGCGCACCTGCTCGGCATCGGCCGGGCGCGGATCGTGTTCGTGACCGGCGTCCCTGAGCCGCAGCCCTGCGTGGAACGCCGCGACGGCGCCGCCCGGACGATCGTCGAGGCCGGGTTCGGCAAGCCCGCCACGCTCGTCCAGGACGCCCTGAGCCCCACCGAGGGGCAGGCCGCCGCCCACGCGGTGATGGCGATGTCGCCGCGCCCCGACGGCGTGTTCTGCGCCAACGACCTGCTGGCCATCGGGCTGATCAACGAGCTGACCCGGCTCGGCGTCCGCGTCCCGGCGGACATCGCCGTCATCGGCTACGACGACATCGAGCTGGCCGCGAGCGCCGCCGTCCCGCTGACCACGGTCCGGCAGCCGCGCCGGGAGCTGGGCTGGGAGGCCGCCGAGCTCGCGCTGGCCGAGATGGCCGAGGGCAAGTCCCACCAGCACCGCCAGGTCGTGCAGCGCCCCGAACTGGTCGTCCGCGAAAGCGCTTAACGCCCCGTCCCCGTCACCCTGTTGACATCTCGTCTGATTTCCGGGTGACTGGGGGCATGGAGGACAGGACGGGGCAGGTCGTCGAGGTCGAGGCCGCGGCGGTCCTCGGGTTCGATCCGGGGGATCCGGCCTTCCGGGCCGACCCCTACCCGCACTACCGCCGCCTCGCGCGCGCCGGGAGCCGCCTGCACCGGACGGACGTCGGCCTCCGCGTGACCACCTCCCACGAGCTGTGCGAGCGGGTGCTGCGCGACCCCCGGTTCGGGCACCGGCCCGAGGGCGGCGGGCTGTGGCGCGAGTCCCGCGCCCGGAACCGGTCGTTCCTGACCATGGACCCGCCCGACCACACCCGGCTCCGGCGGCTGGTCAGCAAGGCGTTCACCCCGAGGCTCGTCGAGCGGCTGCGGCCGCGGGTGGAGGCGCTGGTCGACGAGCTGCTGGACGGCGTGTCCGGCGAGGTCGACCTGATCGCCGCGCTGGCCTACCCGCTGCCCGTCATCGTGATCAGCGAGATGCTCGGCGTCCCCGCCAGGGACCGCGACCTGTTCAAAGGCTGGTCCGACAGCCTCGCACGCGGCCTCGACCCCGACTTCCTCCTGCCGGAGGCCGAGATCCGGCTGCGCGAGAAGGCCCGTGAGGAGTTCGCGGTCTACTTCCGGGAGCTGGCCGCCCAGCGGCGCCTCCGGCCTCGGGACGACCTCGTGAGCGCGCTCGTGGACGTCTCCGACGGCGGGGACGTCCTGTCGGAGGAGGAACTCCTCGCGACGTGCGTGCTGCTGCTCGTGGCAGGGCACGAGACGACCGTGAACCTCATCGGGAACGGCGCTTTGGCGCTGCTCCGCGACCCCGCGCAGCTGGAGCTGTTCCGGCGGCACCCTCAGAACGTCCCGGCCGCCGTTGAGGAGCTTCTGCGCTACGACCCGCCCGTCCAGCTCACCCTCAGGGCCGCTTTGGAGGACGTCGACCTCGACGGGACGCTCATCGAACGCGGGAAGCTCATCCTGCTGCTGACGGGTGCCGCCAACCGCGACCCGTCCGTGTTCGACGATCCGGACCGGCTGGACCTGACGCGCTACATCGAGGGACGCGACGCCCCGCGGCACCTTTCGTTCGGCCACGGCATCCACTTCTGCCTGGGGGCGCCCTTGGCCCGGCTGGAGGGCCAGGTCGCGCTCAGGAAACTGTTCGAACGCGACGTGGCCCTCGCCGGGCAGGACCTCGTCTACCGGGACAACCTCGTCCTGCGGGGCCTGCGCGACCTCCCGGTCGTCATTCGGGCTTGACCAGCGGGAAGAGGATCGTCTCGCGGATGCCCTTGCCGGTGAACGCCATGATCATCCGGTCGATGCCGACGCCCACGCCGCCCGTCGGGGGCATCGCGTACTCCAGCGCGCGCAGGAAGTCCTCGTCCAGCTGCATGGCCTCCGGGTCGCCGCCCGCGGCGAGCAGCGACTGCTCGGTGAGCCGGCGGCGCTGCTCGACGGGGTCGACCAGCTCGGAGTAGGCGGTGCCGAGTTCCGTCCCGAAGCCGATGAGGTCCCACTTCTCGGTGAGGAGGGGCTCCTCCCGGTGCTGGCGGGTCAGCGGCGACGTCTCGACCGGGTAGTCCATGACGAAGGTGGGCTGGATGAGGGTGTGCTCGATCAGCTCTTCGAAGAGCTCCTGGACGAGCTTGCCCTGCCCCCACTTGGGGTCCCACGAGATGCCGCGCGCGTCCGCGAGCTTGCGGACGGCCTCGATCGGCGTGTGCGGCGTGACCTCCTCGCCCAGGGCCTCCGACACCGAGCCGTAGAGCGTGACGCGCGGCCACTCGGTCAGCCCGAGGTCGATCTCCACGCCGTCATGGACGACCACGGTGGTGCCCAGGGCGGCGACGACCGCCTTCTGGTACATCCGCTGCGTCAGGTCGGCCATGTCGTTGTAGTCGAGATACGTGCCGTACGCCTCCAGCATCGTGAACTCGGGGTTGTGCGTGGAGTCGGCGCCCTCGTTGCGGAAGTTCCGGTTGATCTCGAAGACCTTCTCCATGCCGCCGACCACGAGCCGCTTCAGGTACAGCTCGATGGCGATGCGCAGGTAGAGGTCCATGTTGTAGGCGTTGATGTGCGTCTTGAACGGACGCGCCGCCGCACCGCCGTGGATGGGCTGGAGCATGGGCGTCTCGACCTCGAGGTAGCCCTCCTCGTGCCAGAAGTCCCGCACCGCGCGCACGGTGGCGCTGCGCAGCCGCGCCATCTTCCGCGCCTCGTCGTTCACGATGAGGTCGACGTACCGCTGCCGGACCCGCGCCTCCGGGTCGGTCAGGCCGGCATGCTTCTCCGGCAGGGGGCGCAGGCACTTGGACGTGATGGCGAAGCGGTCGGCCATGACCGACAGCTCGCCGCGGCGGGACGTGATGACCTCGCCCTCGACGCCGATGTGGTCGCCGAGGTCGACCTCGCGCTTCCAGAAGTCGAGCTGCTCCTGCCCGACCTTGGCCAGCGACAGCATGACCTGGAGGTCGCCGCCGGCGTCCCTGATGGTGGCGAAGCACAGCTTGCCGGTGTTGCGGATCAGCATGACGCGACCGGTGACGCCGACCTTGTCGCCCGTCTCGGTGCCCGGCTCCAGGTCGGGGTATTTCTCCCGGATCTCGGTGATGGTCGCCGTCCGGGGGAAGGTCACCGGGTAGGGGTCGATCCCGCTCTCGCGGAGCCGGTCGAGCTTCTCCCGGCGCACGCGCATCTGCTCCGGGAGCTCGTCGAAGGTCTCGTCACTCACCGCTCAAGGCTATCGACCCCGTCCCGTGCCCCGCGAACGAGTTGGGAGGCTACGGGGTGTTGCGCTCGTAGATGAGGCGGAGTCCGATGAGGGTGAGCCACGGCTCGAACACGTCGATGCTGCGGGACTCCTCCAGGACGAGCGGGGCGAGGCCGCCGGTGGCGATGACCGTGACCTCCTCGGGGTCGGCGGCGAGCTCGTCCGACATGCGCTCGACGATGCCGTCCACCTGCCCGGCGAACCCGAAGATGATGCCGGACTGCAGCGCCTCCACCGTGTTCTTCGCGATCACGCTGCGCGGCCGGACCAGCTCGATCTTGTGGAGCTGTGCGCCGCGCGACGACAGCGCGTCTATCGAGATCTCGATGCCCGGCGCGATGGCGCCGCCCACGTACTCGCCCTTGGCGGACACGGCGTCGAACGTCGTCGCGGTGCCGAAGTCGACGACGAGCGCGGGCCCGCCGTGGGTGTGGACGGCGGCGAGCGCGTTCACGATGCGGTCGGCGCCGACCTCCTTGGGGTTGTCCATGCGGACCGGGACGCCCGTCTTGACGCCCGGCTCCACGATGACCGCGGGCACGTCGCCGTAGTAGCGGCGGCACATCTCCCGCATCTCGTGCAGGACGGACGGGACCGTGGAGCACAGCGCGATGCCGCTGATGTCGGTCTCCGCCAGCAGGGGGCTCTGCTGGACGAGCCCCTGCAGGACCACCGCGATCTCGTCGGCGGTGCGCCGCGGATCGGTGTTGATCCTCCAGTGCTCGATCACCTCGTCGCCCTCGAACAGGCCGAGGACGGTCTGGGTGTTACCGACGTCGATGGTGAGCAGCATCAGGTCCCCGCTGGTCAGGTGAAGTCAAGGCCGATGTCGAACACGTGCGCCGAATGCGTCAGCGCGCCGACGGCAAGGTAGTCCACCCCGGTCACGGCGACGTCTCGGGCCCGGTCCAGGGTAAGGCCACCGCTGGCCTCGAGCTCCGCCCGCCCAGCCACCAGGCGTACTGCCTCGGCCATCTCGGCATCGGACATGTTATCGAGCAGGATGCTCGTCGCGCCCACCCGCAGTGCCTCTTCCACCTGCGCGAGGGTGTCGCACTCCACCTGGATGTGCAGGGACGGGTACACGGCCCTGATCGCCTCGTACGCCTTGGCGACGCTCCCGGCCGCCGCGATGTGGTTATCCTTGATGAGCGCGGCGTCGTGCAGGCCCATCCTGTGGTTGACCCCGCCGCCGCAGTGGACGGCGTACTTCTGGAGCGCGCGCAGGCCGGGGAGCGTCTTGCGGGTGTCGCGCACGCGCGCCCTGGTGCCCTCCAGGGCGTCCGCCCACCGCCGCGTGGCGGTCGCGATCCCGGACAGGTGGGTGAGCAGGTTGAGGGCCGTCCTCTCGGCCCTCAGCACGGCCCTGGTCTGCCCGCTGACCGAGATGAGGACCTGCCCCGGAACCACCCGGTCGCCGTCCTCCGCCCGCGCCTCGTAGGCGATGTCGAGCAGCTCGAAGACGACGCAGGCCACCGGGATGCCCGCGACGACCCCTTCGTCCCGGGCGCGGAGCTCGCCCGCGGCGGTGTCGTCCGGTGCGAAGATCGGCGTGCTCGTGACGTCGACCTCGCCGTCCTCGGCGAGCGCCGTCCGGACGAGGTTTTCCACAGTCTGTGGATCCAGCCCGGCGCCGCTGAGCCTCTGCGAGAGTTCCGGTGTCATGAGCGCATCCCTTCCAGAGGTTCATAGGTTGTCGTCAGGGCGTTGCCCGTCAGCCGCGTCACCAGGTGGCCGCGCCACGCCGCGTCCGCCCGCTCGGGGAAGTCCTCCCGCCAGTGGCTCCCGCGCGTCTCCTCGCGCCGCCGCGCCGCCGCGACGATCGCGGACGCGACGGTGTGCAGGTTGGTGGCCTCCCATGCCGCCACCCCCGGCTCGGCGTTCCCGCCTGCGAGCTGCTCCAGCTCGCGCCCGGCCCGCTCCAGCCCCTCGGCCCCCCGCAGGACCCCCACGTAGGAGGACATGACCTGCTGAATCCGCCCGCGCCTGCTGCCGTCGACCAATCCCCCGCCCGCGACCGCGTCCGCCGGCCCGTCCGGCACGGCCCCGGCGCCGGCCCCCGTGCCGCCGCGCACCACGCCGCCGGGCAGGGCGGCGAGTGGCGCGCTCGCCGCGTCCGCGGGCGGGGCGGGGGCGGCGGCGAGGTCGGTGTGCAGGGCTCCGGCTATGCGGGCGGCGAACACGAGCCCCTCCAGCAGGGAGTTGGAGGCCAGCCGGTTCGCGCCGTGGACGCCGGTGCAGGCGGCCTCGCCGCAGGCGTAGAGGCCGGGGACGGACGTGCGGCCGTGCAGGTCGGTGCGGACGCCTCCGCTGGCGTAGTGCGCGGCGGGGACGACGGGGATCGGCTCGGTCACCGGGTCGATGCCGTGGTGCCGGCACGCGGCCAGGATGGTCGGGAAGCGGTTCTCCCACATCGCGGCGCCGAAGTGGCGGGCGTCCAGGAGCATGCAGGGCGCACCGGTCTCCCGCATCCGGTTCATGATCCCCTTGGCGACGATGTCGCGCGGCGCCAGTTCGCCGAGCTCGTGCCGCCCGGTCATGAAGCGGACGCCGTCGTGGTCGATGAGGTGGGCCCCCTCGCCGCGGACGGCCTCGGAGATCAGCGGCTGCTGCCCGGTCGCGCCCTCGCCCAGCCACAGCACGGTCGGGTGGAACTGGACGAACTCCAGGTCGGTGACCTCGGCCCCGGCGCGCAGCGCGAGCGCGACGCCGTCGCCGGTCGACACCTCGGGGTTGGTCGTGGCGGAGAACACCTGGCCGAGCCCGCCGGTGGCCAGCACGACGGCGCGGGCGCGGACGGCGCCGACGCCGCCCGGCTGCCCCTCGCCCATCACGTGGAGGGTGATCCCGGCGGCGCGCCCGGCGGCGTCCTTCAGCAGGTCCAGGACGAGCGCGTGCTCGATGACCTCGACGCCGGAGTCCTTGAGCGCGGCGCGGAGGGCGCGGCTGATCTCGGCGCCGGTGGCGTCCCCGCCGGCGTGCGCGATGCGCCGGCGGTGGTGGCCGCCCTCGCGGGTCAGCGCGATGCCGCCGTCCCCGCCGCGGTCGAACGCGGCGCCCAGCTCGATGAGCCCGCGCACGGCGTCCGGCCCCTCGGTGACGAGCGCCCGGACGGCGTCCTCGTCGCACAGCCCGACGCCCGCGACGAGGGTGTCGGCGAGGTGCTCCTCGGGGGTGTCGTCGGGGGCGAGCGCGGCGGCGATCCCGCCCTGCGCCCAGCGGGTCGACCCGGCGTCCAGGAGGGCCTTGGTGACGAGCAGCACCCGGCCGTGCGGGCGGCAGTTCAGCGCGGCGACCAGGCCGGCGATGCCGGACCCGATGACGACGACGTCGGCGTCCGCGGTCCAGCCGGGCTCGGGGGCGCGGAGAACGGAAGGGATCATGGGCCCTCCTCCGGAATCGGTTCTCGTCATTATGACTCTAACTCCGGAGAACCCGGCGCCCGCCCCCCGCATTCCCGGCGCCGCGGGAGAGCGGCGGGTCAGCCGTGGACGAGGTCGCCGCGGGCGGTCCCGGCGCCGGGGACGGGCTCGGCCGGGTCCGACCCCAGGGAGATGATCTTGTTGGAGCGGTCGACGTGCACGACCGTCGGCACGAACTCGCGCGCCTCCTCGTCGGCGAGCTGGGCGTAGCTGATGATGATCACCAGGTCGCCGGGCTGGACGAGGCGGGCCGCGGCGCCGTTGATGCCGATGACGCCGGAGCCGCGCTCGCCGGCGATCAGGTAGGTCTCCAGGCGCGCGCCGTTGTCGATGTCCACGACCGAGACCTGCTCGCCCGGGAGGAGGTCCGCGGCGTCCATCAGGTCCTGGTCGATGGTGAGCGAGCCGACGTAGTGCAGGTCCGCCTGCGTCACCGTGGCGCGGTGGATCTTGGACTTGAACATCGTCCGGAACATCAGTGCTCCTTGCCGAGCTGGAGGTGAACGTTGTCGATGAGGTGCGTGGCGCCGACGCGGCCGGCGACGGCGAGGACGGCGGGGCCGCCGGCGGCGGCCGGCGTGAAGGTCGCCGGGTCGACGAGGACGAGGTAGTCGAGCGCGAGCGGCGGGTCGGCGGCCGCGGCCTCCTCCAGGACGGCGCGGGCCGCGCCGAGCACCGCCTCGGGCCCCTCGGCGGCGGCGTCCGCGCCGGCCCGCAGGGCGCGCGACAGGGCCAGCGCGGTCCGCCGCTCGGCGGCGGACAGGTACCGGTTGCGGCTGGAGAGGGCCAGCCCGTCCGGTTCGCGGACGGTCGGGCCGCCCACCACCCGCACCGGCACGTTCAGGTCGGCGACCATGCGGCGGATCATCGCGAGCTGCTGCGCGTCCTTCTCCCCGAAGATCGCCACGTCGGGTCGGACGAGGTTGAGCAGCTTCAGCACGACCGTGAGCATCCCGTCGAAATGGCCGGGCCGGGCCGCGCCCTCGACGACCTCTCCCATCGGGCCCGACTTGAGCGTGACCTGCGGCTCGTCGGGATACATGACCTCGCGGTCCGGCGCGAACACCAGGTCGACGCCCTCGCGGGCGCACGCCTCGACGTCGGCGTCGAACGTCCGCGGGTAGCGGTCGAAGTCCTCGCCGGGCCCGAACTGCAGCGGGTTGACGAAGATGCTCACGGCGACGCTGCCGGCGCTGCGCCGCGCCAGGCGGATGAGCGACAGGTGCCCCTCGTGGAGCGCCCCCATGGTCGGGACGAACGCCAGCGTGCCCTCGATCCGCGCCCGCGCCGCGGCGAGCTCCTCCCGCGTCCGCGCGATGACGGGTTTCACTCGACCTCCCTAATCACCCGGTGGCCTCCCGCACCGGGACCGTCCGATCGCGGTCCCGGAGCGGACGCGACCATGTGGAACACCCGGCTCCGGGCCGGACGCCCCGCGGTGTCCCGCGGTCCGCCGGCGGAAGCCGGTTCTTCAACGCATCGGGTGCGGCGCCCGCTTCCCGGGCGGCCGGGAGCGCGAGCGCTCGGCGAGGCGGCGGCGGGCGGGGTCAATCGGCCAGGGCTTCCAGGAGGCGTTCGGCGGCCTCGGGCTTGAGCAGCCCGGCGCCGAGGGCGCGGTCGGCGGTGAGGCGGGCCAGCGCGATGTAGGCGCGGCGGCTCTCCGGGGAGACCTTGCCGAGCTCGGCGACGTGGTCGGCGACCGTGCGCGCGTCGCCGCGGGCGACCGGCCCGGTGAGGCCGTCGATGCCGAGGCGGAGGCCGTTGTCGAGGGCGGCGCCGAGGAGCGGGCCGAGCATGCGGCCGGGTTCGGCCACACCGGCGCGCCCCAGCAGGTCCATCGCCTCCACGACGAGGGTGACCAGGTGGTTCGCGCCGCCGGCGAGGGCCGCGTGGTAGAGCGGCCGGGCCTCCTCGGTGATCCAGACGGGTTCGCCGCCCATTTCGAGGACGAGCGCCTCGGCGACCGGGCGCAGCGGCTCGGGCGAGGTGGCGCCGAACGAGATGCCGGTGAGCCGGTTCACGTCGTCCGGGCGCCCGGTGAAGGTCATCACCGGGTGCAGGGCCAAGGGCAGCGCGCCGGCGCGGGTCAGCGGGTCGAGGACGGCGGTCCCGTAGCGTCCGCTGGTGTGCACGGCCAGCTTGCCGGCGACCGGGACGCCCGCGGCGACCAGGCCGGACGCCAGTTCGGGCAGCTCGTCGTCCGGGACGGTCAGCAGCACCAGGTCGGCGGCCGCCACCACGTCCTGCGGGGCGGCGACGGCGGCGCCGGGGAGGCGTTCCGCGACGCGGGCCCGGGAGCGGTCGGAGACGGCGGTCGCGGCGACCACGCGGTGGCCCGCGCGGGACAGCGCGGCGCCGAGCGCCGTGCCGACGCGGCCGGCGCCGACGACGCCGACCGCGAGCCGCGCGGGCCTGTCCTCCGGGGTCTCCGGGCCGTTCCGGGAGGTCGTCCCCCCACCGGGAACCGACCCGTTTCCGGGCACGCCGGGGGCATGTGGGTCCATCGGGTTCGTTCCAGTCCTCACAGGTAGGTACCGGACGGGCGCGAACCAGAGTACCCATGGCCCCGGCTCACGCGGTCCGGCGGGTGGCGGACGCCACCCCGGCCTCCCATTCAGTCATGGGCGAGGGACTCCACGATGGACGTCCTCGCGGCGCGCCGCGCCGGCATGACGGCGGCGAGCGTCCCGGCCGCGCCGGCGAGCAGGACGAACCCGGCGATCTGGAGATACGGCAGCGAGAACACCGATTCCTCGGTCATCGCGCTGGTCGCGGCCCAGCCGAAGACGACGCCGAGGGCGACCCCGGTCAGCGCGCCGATCACCGCCATGACCACCGCCTCGACCGACAGCATCCGGCGGAGCTGGCGCCTGGTCAGGCCGAGGGCGCGCAGCAGCGCCGACTCGCGGGTCCGCTCCACGACCGAGAGGGTCAGCGTGTTCGCGATGCCGAACAGCGCGATGACGATCGCGAGGCCGAGCAGCCCGCCGAAGATCATCAGCAGCATGTCGATCGCGTCCTCCAGCCGCTCCTGGAAGTCGGCGGTGGACTCGACCTTCGCGGCCGGGTACGGCAGCGCGGCCTGGTCGACGGCCTTGCGCGCCCGGTCGGCGGAGACCGCGTCGCCGGTCTTGACGAAGATCTCGGCCGGGTCCACGGCGCCGAAGTACCGGGCGAAGTCGGCCTCCGGCACGATGATCCCGTGGAACTGGCCGCCCAGCTCGTACACCCCGGTGATCTTGACGGGGGTCACCCCCCGCCGGGTCTTGACCTGCAGGGTCTTGCCGACCTGCCGGCCGGGGAGGTGCAGCGTGCCCTCGTCCACCAGCGCGGTGCCCGGCTTGAGGTCGGAGACCGCGCCGGCCTTCATCTCCGGCTTCGCGACCGTGCCCCAGGCCGACGCGGTCACCGTGGTGATCGACGCGTCCTCGCCGTTGACCTTCGTCTCCTTGTCGCGGACCTCGACGACCTGCTCCACCTCGGGCCGCTCGCGCAGATCGTCGCCCAGCGCGGGCGGGAGGTCCTCGCCGTTCTGGGTCGCGACCCTGAACTGGACGGGGAACTGCTCGTCCAGCTCCTTGGTCGCGGTCGCCTTGCCACTGGCCGCGACCACCGCGAATAGGCTCATCAGGCCGACGCCGACGGTCAGCGCGATCGTGGTCGTGGCGGTGCGGCGCGGGGCGCGCTGGGCGTTCGCGACCGCGAGCCGCCCCGGGACGCCGCCGAGCCGCGCCGGGACCGCGCCCGCGAGCCGGCTCAGCGGCCGGACGAGCGCCGGCATCCCCGCGATCACCGCGAGGAAGAAGACGCAGCCGGAGAACGCGACCACGAACATCGCGCTCTCGCCCTTGTCCATCCCCAGCGCGCCGAACAGGCCGATGGCGACGCCGGCGGCGGCGAACAGCACGGCGAGGACGGTGCGCCGCACGCCGAGCCGGAAGCGCCCGCCGGCCGGCTCGGTCTCCGCGCGCAGCGCCGCGACGGGCGCGACGCCGGTGGCCGCGCGGGCGGGCAGCAGCGCGGACAGCACGGTCACGGCGACGCCGACCGCGAGGCCGATCAGGACCGTCCGCGGCGCGAGGGACGGCGCGGTGAGCGCCACCCGGTCGTTCAGCCTGTTGATCAGGACGAGCGCGCCCTGCCCCAGGCCGACGCCCGCGGCGATGCCCAGCAGCGACCCGGTCAGCCCCACCGCCGCCGACTCGGTGAGGACGCCGCCGAAGATCTGCCGGCGGGTCGCGCCGACGCAGCGCAGCAGCGCCATCTCCCGCATCCGCTGCGCGACGAGGATCGCGAACGTGTTGTAGATGACCAGGGCGGACACCAGCATCGCGACCAGCGCGAAGATCAGCAGACCGGCGCGGATGATCTTCGTGTCGGCGCCCGCGTCCTTCGCCAGCTTCGCGCCCAGCTCCTCGCCCGTGTAGACGGCGGCGGCGGAGCCGGCGGCAGCCTTCACGGCGGCCTTGGAGACCGCACCAGCGATGTCGATCTCCTGGTAGGCCTTCTGCCCGGTGATCCGCGCCGCGGTGGCGGGGTCGAACCCGACCGCGCCGAAGATGCTCGCCTCCTGGTCGATGCCGAAGTCGACCAGCCCGACGACCTGGAACCGGTGCGGCCGGTTCTTGCCGTCCAGGACCGTCACCGCGTCGCCGACGGTGAATCCCTCCCGCTTGGCGAGTCTGGTGTCGAGGACGGTCTCGCCACCGTTGGACGGGGGCCGCCCCTTGTCGACGTCGTAGCGGAGCAGGCGCCCGGACGGCACGGACATGCCCATCGTGGGGAAGTCGCCGACCGTCTTGCCGTTCTTGCCCACCAACGCGGCCTCGCCCTTCACCGCGCCTTGGGCCTCGGTCACTCCGGGCAGGGAGCGCACCTTCTGCAGCAGCGAGGCCGATAGCCCTTCGGTCGCGCGCTCATCGGGGACGACGGCGATGTCGACCTTGTCGGCCGACCGCGCGAACGTCTTGGCGACGCCCTTGTCCATCGTGTCCGTCAGCACGAACGTGCCGGAGATGAAGCCGACGCCGAGGGTGATGGCGACCCCGGTCAGGAGCAGGCGGAGCTTGTGGGCGCGCAGGCCCGCCAGTGCCGTTCTCAGCATCACGCCCCCAGGGCCTTGAGCCGGTCCAGGACGGCCGCCGGGGACGGCTGGAGGATCTCGGAGACGATCTCGCCGTCCCGCAGGAACACCACCCGGTCGGCGTAGGAGGCGGCCACCGGGTCGTGGGTGACCATCACGACCGTCTGCCCCATCTCCCGGACGGACGAACGCAGGAACCCGAGGACCTCCGCGCCCGCCCGCGAGTCGAGGTTGCCGGTCGGCTCGTCCGCGAAGACGACCTCGGGGCGGGAGACGATGGCCCGCGCGCACGCCACCCTCTGCTGCTGGCCGCCCGACAGTTCGGACGGACGGTGCCCGAGCCGGTCCCGCAGCCCGAGGACGTCCACGACCTGCTGGAACCACGCGCGGTCGGGCTTGCGCCCGGCCAGCTGCATCGGCAGCAGGATGTTCTGCTCGGCGGTGAGCGTCGGCAGCAGGTTGAACGCCTGGAACACGAACCCGACCCGGTCGCGGCGCAGCAGCGTCAGCTGCCGGTCGCCCATCCGGGTGATCTCCGCGTCGCCGAGCATGATGCGTCCGCCGGTGACGGTGTCGAGGCCCGCCAGGCAGTGCATCAGCGTCGACTTCCCGGACCCGGACGGCCCCATGATCGCGGTGAACGCGCCCCGGGCGAACCCGACGCCGACCCCGCGCAGCGCGTGCACGGCGGCGTCACCGGACCCGTACACCTTGGACACGCCCTCGGCCATGACGGCCGGCGGCGCTGCGGCTGCGGGTGCTCCCCCGGGCGGATCGGCGAACGTGCTGGTCACGGCGGCTCCTCGTGGTCTCGTCCCGATTCGGATGATCGGGAACCACGCTAGGAATCCGCGCCGCCGCCGCCATCGCCCCGGCGGCCACGGTCCGCGTCACTCTCACGGCTATCCGCGCCGCCCGGGTACGACCTGAGTCGTACGGGCCCGTCACCCGATCCGCTGACCCGGGACGGCGCGGGCGCCCGCATGGGCGGG
>NZ_JBIQHY010000118.1:0-21057 GCF_044508335.1 Actinomadura sp. | reverse complement strand
CAGGGCGGGGACTATCCACACCCAGTGGTGCGCCCACGAGACGGGTGGCACTAGGCAGTGTTTAGAAAGTGGTGTTGGCCAGGGCTTGTAGCCAGATGTTGATGGCGGCGACCTGGATGGTGGCTTGGTAGCGGACGGCGAGCTTGTCGTAGCGGGTGGCCACCGCCCGGTGTTGCTTGAGCAGGTTGATGCCGCATTCCACGGCATGGCGCTGCCGGTAGGCGTCGGCGTCGAACGTCGGCGGTCGTCCGCCGGCCGAGCCCTTGGCCTTGCGGTGGGCCTGCTGGTCGTCCTTGACCGGGATGGTCGTCCGGATGCCCCGGCGCCGCAGGTAGGACCGGTTGCCGCGGGAGCTGTAGGCCTTGTCGGCCAGGACACGGTCCGGCCGGGTCCGGGGGCGTCCCGGCCCGAGTCTGGCTACCCGCACCCGCTCCAGCACTGCGGTGAACTGCGGGCTGTCGCCGCGCTGCCCGCCCGTCAGCAGCACGGCCATCGGTTTGCGGCCCTGCTCTGCGGCCAGATGGATCTTGGTGGTCAGCCCGCCCCGGGAGCGGCCCAACCCATGATCGGGCGGCTCGGCGTCACCGATCCCGCCGGGCGGCTCGGCCTGAGCGGCGGTATCGCGGCAGGCGCCGGCGGCATGCTGGTGCGCCCGGCAGATGGTGGAGTCCACCGACACCCACCACCCGACCAGTCCCGCGGCGTCGGCCAAGGCCATCAGCCTCGCCCAGACCAGCGGCCACACCCCAGCACGCTGCCAGCACCGAAACAGCCCGTAGACCGACTGCCAGTGCCCGTACCGCTCGGGCACATCCCGCCACGGCGCACCGACCCGCACCCGCCACCGAACACCGTCCACCAACCGCCGACGCGACCACTTGCGAGGCCTCCCCAGCCGATTGGGCCGGGGAAGCAACGGCTCCAGCACCCGCCACTGCCGGTCGGTCAGATCCTTACGCGCTCCAATCGATACCCTGGCCACCGAGGTCTCCGTGCAGATGGTCTTCTTGGTCGTTGATCCATCTACCGGAGACCTCACCCATCTCCAGACACGACATGCCGACCTGGGACGAGACTTCCTAAACAGGGCCTAGGAGGCCGGTCGTGCCCGTTCCCGCCCCCGGCAATCGGGTGACCGTCGAATGGACCCACCGGCACCTCATCAACCAGATCCGCTGTCAGGTGCGCTCCGGCGCGCCGTCGCGGGACGTCCCCGCCTGCTATGGCGCCTCGCAAGCCGCTTACGGACTGCTTCGCCACTGGCAGGGTGACGTACCTGGACGCACGCCGGCCCGGCGGCGAGGCAATGATGACGACCCGTATCCGCAATGCCCGGCCGGTGCGGTCGTTCCCGGACCCGCCCCTGACAAGACCTGCTCGTCCAGGGCGATCCGCGCCTGCCTGCGCCGCGATTAGAGCGTCCGGGAAGCGGCACACCCTTGCGGCGCTCAACGCACCGGCGGAACAGCCGCCCACGCGGAACGGCCGCCCGCCCGGAACAACCGCCCGCGCGGAACAGCCGAACGCCGCCGGACCGGGGCAGCGGAAGGACGTCTAGTTGCCCACGCCCAGGCTGGGCATGAAGGCGGGCGGGTAGCGGTCGCCGCGCGCGGCGCCTCGCGGTACCGCCTTTTCGATCTCGGCGAGGTCGTCCGCGTCGAGGCGCAGGTCGATCGCGGGCAGCGCTTCGTCCAGTCGGTGGCGTGTACGGGGGCCGATCAGCGGAACGATGTCCTCGCCCTGCGCAGCCACCCAGGCGATGACCAGTTGCGCGACGGTGCATCCCTTCGCTTCGGCGACCCGCCGCAGCGCCTCCACCAGAGCGAGGTTGTGCTCCACGTTGCCGCTGGAGAACCGCGGGCTGCGGCTGCGGCTGTCACCGGGGCCGGAGCCGCCGGACCAGTGCCCGGAGATGAGGCCGCGGCCGAGGACGCCGTACGCGGTCAGGCCGATGCCGAGTTCCCGCAGCGTGGGCAGGACTTCCGTCTCCACGGCGCGCGAGATCAGCGAGTACTCGATCTGCAGGTCGGAGACGGGGTGCACGGCATGTGCGCGGCGGACGGTGGCGGCGTCGACCTCCGAGAGCCCGAGGTGGCGGACGTATCCGGCGTCGATCATCTCCTTGATCGCGCCGACCGTCTCCTCAATGGGCACCGACGGGTCCAGCCGCGCGGGACGGTAGATGTCGATGTGGTCGGTCCCCAGCCGGGTCAGCGAGTACGCCAGGAAGTTCTTCACCGCTTCGGGACGGCCGTCGAACCCGCCGAACGCGGGGGCCGGCCCCGACAGCATGCCGAACTTGACGCTCAGCGTGTAGCTGTCCCGGTCCCGGCCGCGGAGCGCCTCGGCGAGCAGCATCTCGTTGTGGCCCGCGCCGTAGAAGTCGCCGGTGTCGATCAGCGTGACTCCGGCGTCGAGTGCGGCGTGCACGGTGACGATGCTCTCCGCGCGGTCGGCGGCACCGTAGGCACCGGACATGGCCATCGCGCCCAGGCCCAGCTCGGAGACGGCCGGGCCGGTCTTGCCGAGAGTTCGTGTCTGCATCATGTCTCTCCTTCCACCGCCCAACCCTGCGCCCGCGCCGCGGCGTCCAAAAGCGGAGCGTTCATCGTGGGAGCGCCGCTCCCTGTATAAAGCCGCCGCCGCGAGCGACGATGAAGGCATGCAACGCGACCAGCTCGCCGATTTCCTGCGCCGGCGCCGGGAGGCGATCCGTCCGGCCGAGGTGGGCCTCGCCGACGGCCCCCGCCGCCGGACCGCCGGGCTGCGCCGGGAGGAGGTGGCGATGCTCGCCGGCATGTCGGTGGACTACGTCGTCCGGCTGGAGCAGGGCCGCAGCAGCCAGCCGTCGACGCAGCTGCTGGGCGCGCTGGCGCGGGCGCTGCGCCTGTCCGACGACGAGCGCGACCACCTGTTCCACCTGGCCGGCCACCGTCCGCCGCCCGCCGACGGGACGGCCCGCCTGGCCCGCGCCGGCTTGATCCGCATGCTGGACCTGGTCGGCGACACCCCGGCCCTGGTGCTGTCCGACCTGGGCGATGTCCTCGCCCAGAACAGGGCGGCGTTCCTGCTGATGGGCGACCACACCCGCTTCTCCGGCGACGACCGCTACCCGGTGTACCGCTGGTTCACCGACCCCGCGGCCCGCGCCGTCGCGCCTCCCGAGGAGCACGAGCGGCACACCCGCCAACTGGTGGCCGACCTGCGCGCGACCGCCGGACGCCGCTCCGGTGACCCCGCGGTCACGGGACTCGTCGACCGGTTGCTGGCCGCCAGCGCCGAGTTCCGCCGGCGTTGGACGGAGCACGAGGTGGCGGTCCGCCGCGCCGACCGCAAGACCTTCCTGCACCCGCGGGTCGGCCGCATGCTGATGGACTGCGAGACCCTGGTCACCCCCGACCAGAGGCAGCAGCTGCTGGTGCTCACCCCGGCGGACGCCGAGAGCGGCGAGCGGCTTGAGCTGCTGCGCGTCCTCGGCACACAGGAGTTCCCGGCGGACGCGCCCGGCCGCCCCGCGCCCTGATCGGACGCGGGCCGGCGGCTCATCGCACGACGTCGGACGGCCTCGACGGGACACCTGGATCGGGATCGACCAGGGCCAGGTAGTCGCTCAGTCGTGCCGCGGCCCTGAGCATGGCCGTGCCCTGCGCGGTGAGCTTCCGCTGCCAGTCGTCCAGCGCGTGGGAGAGCGCCTCCGTGCCGCCGGCGGTCCGGATCTGCCGGACGACGGCCGCTATGTGATCGAGCAGGTATCCCCCGCGCCGCAGGAGATGCGCCAGCTCCGCGTCGCGGATGTCGGTCGCGCTGAAGACCCGGTATCCGGTGGCGCGGTCCCGTTCCGGGGCGATGATGCCGGCTTCCTCCCAATTGCGCAGGGTCGCCGGGGTGACGCCCAGCCGGTGCGCCAGATCACCGATGGTCCGGATACGAGGATCTCTGGCCCGGTCCGGGACGGCGTCGGAACCCGCCATCAGGTGATCCACCGCCTGCCGCACCGAGCCGAGGGTCTCCCGGTCGCGGAGCAGCTGGTGGTGCCCCTGGTCGATGATCGCGAGGGCGTCGTCGAGCCGGCCGTCGTGGACGGCGAGCATGATCTGACCGGCGGCCGAGTACCCGTGGGCGCGGACGAGGGAGAGGTAGGCGCGGAGGGCCGCCGCGTGCGTCTCCGTGTAGATCCGGTATCCGGTCGGGGTGCGCTCCGCCGGCGGGATGAAACCGTCCCGCTCGTAGTTGCGGACGGCCTGCGCCGAGATGCCGTGTTCGCGCGCGAGATCAGACGGCCGCAAGTCGTCGTCCGTTTGAGGCTTTGGACCATGATTCGACGTTCATCGCCCCAAAAGTATCAACAGACCCTAAACGACAAGGTCCAGGCACAGGAAAAGCCCACGCGACTGCGCGGCACCCAATGGCCGTGCGTCCCAGCGCCGTGCGTCCAGTAGCCGTGCGCCCAGTAGCCGTGCGCCCAGTGGGCGAAGTGCGTCCGCTGCCGTAGCGCGCGAGCAGCCCAGACCCGATGGACGACCTCAGGGACTACCGGCGGCCGGCACGGCCACTTCGGTGGCCAGGATCTGCCCAGAGCCGGGGGCGACCATTTCGGGTTCGGTCATGCCGCGCCATTCGGCGGCGGCGATGAACAGGGTCGTCCCCGCAGGCCCGCCGAGGACGCAGGCGAAGCCGCCGCGGTCCAGGTGGACGATCTGCAGGGTCTCGCCGCCCTCGGCGACGCGCACGCAGCAGCGGTTGGGGACGTCGGCGTACCAGACCGCGCCCTCCGCGTCGACGCATATGCCGTCCGGGGCGGCGACCTCGCCCAGGTCGGCCCAGGTGCGGCGGCTGGACAGCCCGCCGTCCGCGCCGATGTCGTAGGCCACGAGGGTGTGCCCGTAGGAGTCGGCGACGATCAGCGTCGCGCCGTCGGGCGTCACCGCCATCCCGTTGGGGAACGCGATGTCGCCGGCAACCCGGCGCGCCGCGCCGCCGTCCGCGACCAGCCACACGGATCCGGGCTCGGCCATCTCACCGGACATCGGGTCGAAGCCGACCGCGTTCACGTAGATGTGGCCGCGCCCGTCGGCGACGATGTCGTTCCAGCCCGCCGGACCGAGCTCGGCGTGGGTGACCACGGACCCGTCCGGCTCCCGGCGCAGCAGCAGCCCGTCACGGGACGAGACGATCAGGAACCGGCCGTCCGGGAGCCATTCGGTGCAGAGCGGCAGCGAGTTCACGCGCGCCACCACCTCGGCGGCGCCCGCCGGGTCGACCGCGACGACCTCGCCCGCCGACCAGTCGGAGAAGTACAGCCGGTCCCCGCGCCAGCGCGGCGACTCGACCAGCCCGCGGCCGTCCAGCAGTGTCCGGACCTCGTTCATCGTCCGTCCTCTCGCTTTCATGCAGGGGTCTCACCCGCTACACGAACGGACTTCGCCCGAATCGACACCCCCGAACTAACACCGCGCCCGGAACCGTCACCGCACCCGAGCCGTCACCGCCCGAACCAACACCACGCCCCGAACCAAACACCGCACCCCGAGCCGTCACCGCCCGAACCAACACCGCGCCCCGAACCGCCACCGCGCCTCGCAACGGAGACACCGCGTCGAGCCTCCGAGCCAGAACCTTCGCACCCACCCAGTACACACTGGACGGCCTTCGAGTGTGTATTCTGTGCCCCATGGCGAGACTCAACATCACGCTCCCTGACGAGCTTGCCGCCACGCTGCAGGGGCTCGCCGAGGACAAGAAGATCGCCTCGGTGTCCGGGTTCCTCGCGGACGGGGCGCGTCTCAAGCTGGCCTTCCTGCGCGACTCCTCGACCATTGACGACCTGTTCGGCCCGCCGAGCCCGGACGAGCAGGCCATGGTGGACCGGCTCGTGGAACGCGGCACGCCGGACCGCCGGGACGTCGCGTGATAACCGGTCACGTCTTCGACGCGACCGCCCTTCTCGACCTGGCCACCGGCAAGACCATCTATGTCCGTGCCCGACTGCGCGCGTCCATCGCCCAGCACGCGACCATCGTGATCCCCGCCACCGCGCTCGCCCGCGCCTGGCAGATCGTCCCCGACCACGGCCGCGCCGTCTTGGAGCGGCTGCCCGGCATGCAGGTCGTGCACGTCGACGACCTCGACGACGTGATCGCCCAGCAGACCGGGCTGCTCGTCACGACGCTCCCCAACCTGGGGATCGACGCCGCGCAGGCCGCGTGGTCGGCTCGCTGGCGGCGGTGGCCGCTGATCACCGCCGACCCCGAGGTCTACGAGGGCGTCCCGGGCGTCCGGGTGGAGCAGATCCCCTGACCCCGGCGGGCGGGCCGTTTACCCGCCGACGCCGGGGTACGGGGGGCGCATGGCGACACCTGACAGCCGCAATCTGCTGCACATCTACCTGACCGATCACCTGGCGGCGGCCGCCGGCGGGGTGGCACTGGCCCGGCGGGTCGCGCGCTCCCACAGCGACACCGGCGACGCGGAGCGGCTCCAGCGGCTCGCGGACGACATCGCCGCCGACCGCGGCGCGCTGCAGGAGATCCTGCGTTCGCTCGGCCTGCCCGCCCGCCGGTACAAGAGCATGGCGGTGTGGGCGGCCGAGAAGGGCGGCCGGCTGAAGCTCAACGGCCGGCTGGTCCGCCGCTCGCCGCTCAGCGATCTCGTGGAGGTCGAGGCGCTCCGCCTGGCCGTCGAGGGCAAGGCCGCGGGGTGGCGCACCCTGCTCACCGTCGCCGACCAGGAACCGGGCCTGGACGCGGGGCAGCTGCGCACCTTGCTGGAACGCGCCACCGCCCAGGCGGAACTTCTGCAGGAACTGCACGAAAAGGCCGCCCGCCGAGCCTTCCTCCAAACAAACCGCGATTCAGGAACGAACCGCTCCAAGCCGGTCACCACACGCTGAACGCACCACCAGCCGAGCAAACACCACCAGCCGAGCAAGCTCCACTAGCCGGGCAATCTGCCACCATCACGGCGTTTCGACGCGGCCGAGCGCCTCGTTCTCGATCCTGATGCGGGTTCTGAGCAGGCACAGGTTGGTGCCCGTGAACAGCAGGGCGGTGCGCCACGCGGTGTGGACGAGTGGCAGCGCCAATCCCTCGGCGACGACGGCGACGTAGTTGGGGTGCCGCAGGCGCCGGTAGGGGCCGCGCTCCACGAGCGGCATGCCGGGCACCACGATGACCCGTGTGTTCCACCGTTTCCCCAGGCTGGCGATACACCACCAGCGCAGCGCCTGGGACGCGGCCGCCAGCGCCAGCATCGGCCACCCGATGGCGGGCACGAACCGGGTCTTCCGCGCTTCCAGCAGCGATCCGCCCAGCAGGGCGACGTGGGCGGCGGCGATCAGCGGGTAGTGCCCGGCGCCGTGCTCGACGCCGCCGTGCCGCCGCGCCCAGGCGCGATTGCGTCGCGCGACGGCCAGTTCGGCGAGGCGCTCGGCGGCGACGAGCCCGATCAGGGCGGTGTAGCGGTTCACCAGCGCAGCAGGACGAGTTCGGCGGAGAACCCCGGGCCGAGCGCCATCAGCAGGCCGGGTTCTCCGTCGGCCGGGCGGCGGCGCGCGATCGTCTCCTCCAGGACGTTGAGCACCGACACCGACGACAGGTTCCCCATGGTGCGGAGCGAGTCCCAGGTGACGTCCAGGGCGTCCGGGGCCAGGCCCAGCTCTCGCTGGATGATGTCGATCACCTTCGGGCCGCCGGGGTGGCAGACCCAGGAGCCGACCTCGTCCACGGTGAGCCCGTGGTCGCCCAGGAAGGCCGCCACGTCGCCGGCCAGGGTCGCCTCCACATGGTCGACCAGGTCGGCGGCCAGGACGACGCGGAAGCCGTGGTCGCCGACGTCCCAGCCCATGAGCCGCTCGGTGCCGGGGTAGAGCCTGCTGCGGGTCGCGACCACCCGCGGGCCGGCGTGGGCGCCGGTGTCGCGGCGGTCCCCGACGGCGACGACGGCGGCGGATCCGTCGCCGAACAGGCCGCTGGCGACCAGGTTCGCCACCGAGGTGTCCGCGCGCTGGACGGTCAGCGAGCACAGCTCGACGCAGACCAGCACCGCCACCCGGTCGGGCCAGGCCCGCAGATGGTCGTACAGCCGGGACAGCCCGGCGGCGCCCGCCGCGCAGCCGAGGCCGAACATCGGCACGCGCGTGATGTCCTCGCGCAGGCCGGCGCGCTGGGCCACACGGGCGTCCAGGGAGGGCGTCGCCAGTCCCGTCGAGGAGCAGAAGATCAGGTGGTCGACGTCGTGCGGGGCGCATCCGGCCCGGTCGAGGGCGTCCCGCACGGCCCGCGTCGCGAGGTCGACGGCCGTCTCGATGTAGACGTCGTTCGCGCCCGTGAACCCGCCGAGCTTCACGTAGTCGTCGATCGGCAGCGCCAGGTTGCGGCCGGTGACCCGGGTCGCGGCGTGGAAGCGGCGGACGAGTTCCTCGCGCGCGTCCGTGCGCTCCACGACGGCCCTGGTGATCTGGTCCTGGTCGTAGTGATGGTCCGGCACCACCGTCCGTACTGCAGCAACGCGCATGGGTCCCCCAAGTGTCCGCCCACGCACCTACCCGGCACTCCGGGGAACAGTCAGCCCGAGGGAGCAGTCGGCTCGGGGAACGGCCAGCCCGAGGGAACGGCCAGCCCGGCGGAACAGCCAGCCTGGCGGAACTGCCTGCCCAGGGAACAGTCAGCCGAGAGGAACGACCAGCCCAGGGGAACGACCAGCCCGAGAGAACGGCTAACCCCGGAGAAACAGCCGGCCCGGAGAAACAGCCGGCCCGAAGGAACAGCCAGCCCGGCGGGGGGACGGTCAGCTCGTGAGCTCCAGTTCCAGCTGTTCGGCGGCCGGGCGCGTGGGCGGCGGGGGAGGCGGGGGCGCGGAGGGGCGGGACCGGCCGGGCCACCACCAGTTCGCGTGGCCGAGCAGGCTCATCAGCGCCGGGACGAGCACGAGCCGGACGATCGTGGCGTCCATCGCGACGGCGACGGCGAGGCCGAGCGCCATCATCTTGATCGTCGGGTCGGGCTGCGGGACGAAGCTCGCGAACACGAAGATCATGATGAGCGCGGCGGAGGTGATGAGGCGGGCGGTGGCCCCGATGCCGACGACCACGGACTCGTGCGGGTCGCCGGACCGCTCGTACTCCTCCTTGATCCGCGACAGCAGGAACACCTCGTAGTCCATGGACAGCCCGAAGATCAGGGCGAACATGAACAGCGGGACGAACGACATGATGGGGATGGCCTGGTCGACGCCGAACAGCCGGATCCCCCAGCCCCACTGGAACACGGCCGTGACGACGCCGAACGACGCCCCGATCGACAGCAGGTTCATGAGGGCGGCCTTGACCGGGACGACGATCGAGCGGAAGGCGATGACGAGCAGCAGCAGCGCGACGCCCACGACCGCGATGACGACGGCCGGCATCCGCTCGCCGACCGTGGCGGCGAGGTCGATGATCGCCGGGTTCTCGCCGCCGAGGTAGATCTCCGTGCCCGGGTGGGCGTCCCGCACCGCGGCGATCTCGACGTCCCGCAGGCGGTGGACGAGGTCGGTGGTCGATTCGGCGTGCGGGGCGTCCCGGGGCGTGACCTGCAGGATCGCCGTCTTGCCGGTCACCACCGGCTCCCCGACGAAGACGACGCCGGGCACCTCCGACAGCCGCTCCCGCAGCTCCTGCGCGATGAGGACGGCGTCCTTGTCGGGCTTCTTGGAGGCGTCCGGCGCGCCCTTGGGGCGGGCGGGCTCGGGTGGCGGGCTGGGCGCGGGCACCGCCGGTTTCGTCAGGCCGCCGAGCCCTTCGCTGCCGTCCACCGTGGGCACCGCCGGCTTCGGCCGGACGCGCTTCTCCTCGCCGGGCACCTTCGCGACGACGACGAACGGGCTGTAGTGGCCGGCGCCGAACTCGCGGGCGACGATGTCGTAGGCCTGCCGCGCCTCCATCTGCGGGGACGACATGCTGTCGGCCATCACCCCGAACCGCAGGCTGAGCGTCGGAACCGACAGCGTCAGCAGGACGAGCGCCGCCACGATGGCGTAGGGCCAGGCGTGCCGGTCGACGTGCCGCCCCCACGCCGCCCAGCGGCGGGAGGAGCGGTCGGGGCGGACGCGCGGCAGCCGGTAGCGGTCGATGCGGTGGCCGAGCGCCCCGAGGACGGCGGGCAGCAGCGTCAGCGCGGCGGCGACCATGATGGCGACGGCGAGCGCGGTGGAGATCCCGATGGTCCCGACGAACGCGATGCCGGAGAGGAACAGCCCGCAGATCGCGAACACGACGGTGCCGCCGGCGAAGACCACGGCGTGCCCCGAGTGCGCCATGGCCCGGCCGACCGCCGTCTCGACGTCGTCGCCCTCGGCGAGCTGCTGCCGGTACCGGGTGACGATGAACAGGGCGTAGTCGATCCCCGCGCCGATGCCGAGCATCGCCGCGCACATCGGCGCGGTCGGCGCGATCTGGTAGAACGACGCCGCGAAGTGGATCAGCGAGTAGGCGACGGCCATCCCGCACAGCGACACCAGGATCGGTATGCCGGCCGCCAGGTAGGACCCGAACGCCAGCAGCAGCACGCACAGCGCCAGGACGATCCCGACGCCCTCCTGCGGCCCGCTCTTCGGCTGGTTGAGGATCATCGCGACGATGCCGCCGAACTTCACGTCCAGCCCGGCCAGCCGCGCGGGCTCCACGGCGCGGTTCAGCGCGTCGAGGTCGGCGTGGCCGACGTCGCTCATCGTGCCGGCGAAGTTCAGCCGGACGACGACCGCGTTGTCGTCCTTCAGCCCGCCCATGCCGGGGACGTAGGGGTTCTCGACGAACGCGACGCGCTTCAGCTTCCCGATGTTCTCGATCGACTGGCCGATCGTGAGCGCGGCACGCCAGTCCCCCGGGCTCGCCTCGCGGGTCTCGTGGAAGACGACGGTCGTGGTCGGCCCGGTCATCGCGGGGAAGTCCTGGGCGAGCGCGTCGATGGCGCGCTGGGTCTCGGTGCCGGGCAGCGTGCTCTGCTGCACGAACACGCCCCCGTGCATGATGCCGAGGACGCCCGCGCCCAGGATCGCGGCGACCCACAGCTCGAAGACGGTGCGCCGCCGCCGCGCGCAGAGGCGCCCGAGCGCCTCCAGAAAACCGGCCATGTTCGCAGCGAACACCCATCACTGCCGATTTGCAACAGATGCAATTTTGCAGTCGTGGTAATGTCCGTCACATGGACGAGGAGCCGGCCCGGCCGGGCCTGCGGGAGCGCAAGAAGCTGCGCACCCGGCAGGCCATCGCGTCGGCCGCGCTGCGCCTGTTCGCCGAGCGCGGCTACGAGGAGACGACGATCGCCGACATCGCCGCCGCCGCCGACGTCGCGCCCCGCACGTTCTTCGGCTACTTCCCGTCCAAGGAGGACGTGGTCTTCGCCGAGATCGACGACCGGCTCGCCGAGGTGGCCGAGCGGCTGCGCCGCACCTCCGGCGAGACGCCGATGGAGACGATACGGCGCAGCATCGTCGACGTCCTCAACGCGGTCGTGTCGGAGCACGGCGACTACGGGGCGGTCCAGGTCGCGCTGATCCTGGAGCGCCCCGCGCTGCGGGCCCGCGCGCTGCAGCGCATGACCGGCGCCCAGGAGGCGATCGAGGCGCTGCTGCGCGACCTGTGCCCCGGCATCCCGGAGATCGACGCGGTGGCGGTGTCCGGCATGGCGATCGGCGGCATGCAGGCGGTCGTCGCGCACTGCCGCCGCGAGGGCTACGACCCGGTCTCCATGCGGGCGGCCCTCGACCGCGCCGTGGACATCGTCGAGCACGGCCTGGTCTCGGTGGACGCGCTGTCCAGCCCGTCCCCGTAGGCCGCCGGGCGCGGGCGGCGCGCCGTCAGTCGCTGATCTTGATGCGGAGGCGGCGGAAGCCGCGGCCCTTGTTCTCGACCTTGGCGACCGTGATGCGGCCGATCTGCTTGGTGGAGCCGACGTGGGTGCCGCCGTCCGCCTGCGTGTCGAGCCCGACGATGTCGACGATCCGGACGTCGCGCACCTCGGGCGGGACGAGGTTCGTGGCGGTGCGGATGATGTCGGGGATCTCGAACGCCTCCTCGCGGGGCAGGGTCTTGATGTCGATGCGGCGGTCGGCCTCGACCTCGGCGTTGCAGGCGTCCTCGACGGCCTGCTTGAAGCCGGGCGGCACTTCGCGGAGGTCGAAGTCCATGCGGGCGCTCAGCGGCTCCATGTTGCCGCCCGTCACGAGGCAGCCGTAGTCGCGGAACACCACCCCGCACAGCAGGTGCAGGCCGGAGTGGGTGCGCATGAGGGCGGTGCGGCGCTCGTCCTCCACGGCGGCCCGCACGACGGTGCCGACCGGCGGGACCGGGTCGTCCTCGGCCGGGATCAGGACGAGGTCGTCGCCCTTCCGCACACCGGCGATGCGGGTCTGGACGCCCTGCCAGAGCAGGACGCCGTGGTCCGGGGGCTGGCCGCCGCCGCCCGGGTAGAAGGCGGAGCGGTCGAGGACGATGCCGTCCGATCCCGCGTCGAGGACGACGGCCTCCCATTCCCGCAGCGCCTGATCGTCCAGTTCCAGCCGGGTCGTGCGTCCGAGGGTGTCGCTCATGACCTCACCGTAGAGGTCACCAGGGGCCGTAGGGGCCCGATCGGGAACCCCCGCGGCCGCCGTTGTTCTTCTTGAACGGCGCCACGGCCGGGCGGACGTCCGCCAGGTAGATCGCGGCGCCGATGAACGCGGCCACCGGCAGGATGCCGAGCAGCAGCGCGATGGGGCTGGCGCCGAGCGCGGCCGGCGCGACCGCGTAGGCGCCGCCGACCACGGTCGCGACGATCAGGATGATCGTCCAGAGCTTCTTGCTCCACTTGCTGGCCGCGGAGAAGGCGCCGGTGGGCACGGTCAGCGAGTCGATCAGCGCCCACGCCTCCATCGCGAAGGCGATGATCAGCAGCAGCCAGAAGAAGTAGTCCACCACATTGAAGCCCGACATCGGCGATCAGCGCTCCTGCTCGTCTCGGACGGCGACTCCTTGTCGCGCACACGGCGTTGCTCTGCCCCAACCCTATGCGCACCGTCCACCCGTGCGGCCTGGCGGAACGGACCGCGGCCCGCGGGAAGCGGCCCGCGGGCGGAGACCGGGCTCGAGACGGGCTCGGAGACGGGGCTCGGATACAGGGCTGGGAGACAGGGCTGTCGGAGAGACGAAGGAACCCGGCCGGGTGTTCCCGGCCGGGCCCTCCACGGCGGTGCCGCTACTTCGGCGCCGTCACTTCTTCGCGGTGGTGGACCGGGTCTGCCGCGCCGCGCCGGTGCCGCGCCGCGGCTGCGCGGTGCGGGTCTTCGCGGCGGGCTTCGCCTCGGCCCCGGTGATCTCAGCGACCTCGACGGCCTCGCGGTTGACGACCTTGCGGCCGCGCTCGGCGAGCTCGTCGATGATCTCGGCGGCCCGGGTGCCGACGTGCGTCGCGTACGCGACCGCCGCGCCGGGCAGGTCCTTGGCGTCCACGCGCTCCTGGTACCGGGAGACCTCGCCGCGGTAGCGCTCGACGGTCTCGCGGACCTGCTCGCGGAACTGCTCGCGGTAGCGGTCCACCTGGCCGGGGACCTCACGGAGCTTCTCCACCGCGAAGTCGCCGGCGCCGGCCACGGCGTAGACGGCCTTGTTCTCTCGGAGGTTGCTGGCCAGCGTCATCCGACCTCTTCCTTTCCGTTCTGTGTGTGGTCTGCTGCTTCGGGTGCCGCTCCATCGGGGGCAGCCCGTTCCGGTGCGGCTCGTCCGGCCGCGCCGGCGAGATCCGCGCCGAGCACGCCCGTGGCCTCGTTCTCCTTGAGGAACGACGCGTAGATGTCGAGCAGGACCTGCTTCTGCCGCTCGGTGAGCAGGAGGTCCGCCCGGACGGCGGCCTGGACGTCGGTGTCGGCCTCGCGGTCCTCGAGGATGCCCGCCTGCACGTACAGCGCCTCGGCGGAGATCCGCAGCCCCTTGGCGATCTGCTGCAGGATCTCGGCGCTCGGCTTGCGCAGGCCGCGCTCGATCTGGCTCAGGTACGGGTTGGAGATCCCGGAGACGTCCGCCAGCTGGCGCAGCGAGATCTTCGCGCGCGTGCGCTGTTCCCGGATGTACTCCCCGATGGAGCCGACCTTCGAACTTGCCATGTCTCCACCCTGCGTCATGGTGCTTGCAATTGCAAGCGGTCCAGCTAGCACTTCGTGGTGAATCGCCTCACATGCCGGAAAGGTCAGAAAGGTCGGAAAGGTCGGAAGGGTCGAGGGGGACGGACGAGGCGGACAGGGGGCGGACAGGTCGGAGCCCGGCCCCGTCGGCACGACGGCGCCGGGCTCGGCGGCAGGTCATAGAACAGGTGACACGGCAGGTGATACAGCAGGTGACACAGCAGGTCACAGGGTGGGGGTCGAGTAGGGGTCGTGCTCGGCGAGCAGCTTGTCGAGGCGGGCCTGGTCGACGCGGTTCGCGATGGTCTGGTTCTCCTGCCGGTCGCGCACGCACTTCGCGAGCGTGAACGTCGACGTGATCACGTACAGCAGGCCGAGCGCGAGGAACGCGCGGACCCACGCGCTGACGGGCAGGTAGGCGACGCCGACGGCGACGGCGGTGCTGGAGACGGCGAACGAGATCGCGGCCTGGACGAAGAACGCGGTGGTGCCGGCGGGCACCGGCGGGTTGCTGCTGGTCGTCATGGCCCCGAGTCTGCGGCCCGCCCGCGCCCTGGTCATGAGTACATGTGCTCAGCCGGGCACGGGCGAATCACTCAACCCGCGCGGGAGCACCCGCACGGCCGGCCGGCGCGGCCGGGGTCAGCTCACCTTGGAGGGCGGGGCGATCCAGGTGTTGCAGACGGTGAGGTCGCGGCCGTTGAAGCCGGTGACCACCCAGCCCGCGTAGTGCGCGCCCGAGCCGTGGTCGCGCTCGTCCACCGGCTTGCGGTCCTCGCCGCGCCCCCGGACGTCGATGATCATCGCGACGTACTGCTCGCGCGTCATCGGCAGCGTGGACCGCTCGGAGCCGAGGAACGCGCCGGCGAAGCACTGCGCCTGCAGCTCGATGCGGCGGCTCGCCGCGTTGCCGGTCGCGCTGTCGCCGGTCTCCATCTGCCGGTCCCCGTAGAGGAGGATCCCGGCGCGGTCCTGGACGTGGTGGCCGTACTCGTGCGCGATCACCCGCGCGTAGACGGAGTAGTGGGACAGCGATTCGCCGCCGGACGTCTCCACGACGTGCTTGAGCCCGACGTACATCGTGTTGTTCGCGGGGCAGTAGAAGGCGGACGCGCCGGGCGCCGGGTAGGTGCCGCACGGGCTGCGCCCCGGGTCGACCCAGAACACGCGGTTGGGCTTGTCGAACGGGATCCCGGCCTTCTGGAACTGCTTGGCCCACGCGGCGTCCAGGCAGTCGCTCAGCGTGTTCATGAACCGCCGCATGGACTCGGCGGACGGCAGGATGCCCGGCAGGCGGCAGCTCACCGACGTCAGTGAGCCCGTCTTGTACAGCGGGTTGTCAGTGGCCTTCTCCTTCGGCGACAGCTTCCCGGTGCCGCCGCCGGACGAGATGGGCGCCCGCGTCCCGCCCGACGCGGTGGTCTGCGTCCCGCCGAGCGCCGAGAGCCCCAGGATCGCGAGGACGACGAGGGCGGTCAGCCCGCCGAAGATGCCCGCGATCGTGCCGCCCGCGCTGCGG
Source organism: Actinomadura sp. (assembly GCF_044508335.1). Taxonomy (NCBI): domain Bacteria; kingdom Bacillati; phylum Actinomycetota; class Actinomycetes; order Streptosporangiales; family Thermomonosporaceae; genus Actinomadura; species Actinomadura sp. The sequence continues at coordinate 5,408 of NZ_JBIQHY010000118.1, read as the reverse complement.
CGCGGGGGCGGGCGCATCGGGACGTACCGGTACTGCGGCTGCCCGTAGGCAGGCGGCCCGTAGCCCGGCCCGCGCGGGGGCGGCGCACCGTAGGGCGGCCCTCCGTACGGGGGTCCGCCGTGCGGTGGCCGGCCGTAGGGGGGTGCCGGTGGCCGCGGCGGAGGGGGCGGCGGGGGGTAGTGACCTGCCATAGCGCAGAATCATCGCACGCGTTGCCGATACTATTTGCGGCCATGTCTGCTCTTGCGGCGTTGTTCCGGTTCCGGCCAGTCGTTGCGACGGTGTCGGCCGCGGTTTCGGCCGCGGCGCTGATCCCCCTGCTGACCTCGCCGTCCGCGGCGGCCGAGCGCGCCGGGAACGGGCGGGCGGAGGCCGGGCGGGCGGAGGCCGGGACGATCGCGGCGTCCGAGCGGGTCCTGAAGGACGAGGTCGTCCTCACCGCGGGCCGGGGCGGCGTCACCAAGGTCAAGGAGACGATCGTCTACCGGTTCGCCGGGCACAAGGGCTTCGAGCGGACGTTCCGCACCCGCGACCACGAGAGCCTCAGCGAGGACCGGGTCTGGCGGATCGGCGGCCTGCGGGCGAGCAGCCCCGACGGCGGGCCGGCGCGGGTCAGCATGTCGAGCGAGGGCCTCCGGACGATCGTCGAGGTGAGCGGCGCGAAGAAGCTGACCGGCGACTACACCGTGGTGCTGGAGTACGACCTGCGCGGCGCGATCACCCCGATGGGCGCGGTGGAGGAGCTGCGCTGGCCGGTGATCGGCGGCTGGAAGGTCCCGCTGGACGAGGCGAAGGCGACCGTCGACGGCGGCGCGATGATCCGCAGCGTCAACTGCTTCACCGGCCCGATCGGCAGCACGATCGGCTGCACGCAGTACTACACGAACCACGCGCACACGCAGGGCGTCTACGCGCAGCAGGGGATGCTGCCGGGCGAGTACCTCACGGTCGTCGCGGGGCTGCCCGCGGGCACGACCGGGGGCCGCGCGCTCTACGAGCGGCGGCACACGCTCGCGACCGCGTTCTCGGTGAACGCCGTGACCGGCGGCGCGCTCGCCGGCCTGCTGGTGCTGCTGGTCGGCGGTGTCGTCGCGCTCTACCTGCTGCGCGGCCGGGACGCCCGGGTGGTCGTCAAGAAGGCCGCGGAGGGCGACCAGGCGCCGCTCGCGGGGGCGGAGTTCGAGCCGCCGGACGGGGTGCGCCCCGGCCAGATCGGGACGCTGATCGACGAGCAGGCCGACGTGATCGACGTGACCGCGACGATCGTCGACCTCGCCGTCCGCGGGTACCTGCTCATCGAGGAGGAGGACAGGGCCGTCACCGGCCGCCTCGACTGGACGCTGCGCCGCCTCGACCGCCCGCAGGTCGACCTGCTCCCCTACGAGCGGATCCTGCTGGACGCGCTGCTGACCGCGCCCGACGGGTCGGGCCGCGACGCGGTGAAGCTGTCGGAGCTGGGCGGGACGTTCGCGACGAAGCTGGCGCAGGTCAGGTCCGCCATGTACGACGACGTGGTGAAGCAGGGCTGGTTCGCGCGGCGCCCCGACACCGTCCGGTCCCGCTGGACGCTGGCGGGGATCCTGGTGACGCTGCTCGGCATCGCCGCGACCGTGGCGCTGGCGCTCACCACCGAGTGGGCCCTCGCCGGCCTCGCGCTGATCATCGCGGGCGCGGCGCTGGCCTACGGCGGCCAGTACATGCCGGCGAAGACGGCGCGGGGGGCGACGGTGCTGGCGCACACGATCGGGTTCCGCGCGTTCCTGGAGCGCGGCGCCGTCCCGGACGAGGCGGCCGCGTCCAGGCAGCGGATCGCGCTGTTCTCCCGCTTCCTGCCGTACGCGGTCGTGTTCGACACCGTCCCGAAGTGGGCGGAGACGGTGAAGGACGCGGGCGAGCGGGCCGAGGGCGCCGACAACCTCTACTGGTACGAGGGTCCGGCCGAGTGGGACCTGTCGAAGTTCGCCGAGTCGATGCGGACGTTCACGCTGGCCACGTCGGGGTCCATCTCCCAGTCGCGCGGCATGTGACTCGCGCCGCGTCCGCCGGGCGGTTAGCCGCCTGACGCCGGGTAGAGGCTGGGGCGAGGAGGTGTCGCCTCATGACTCTGGCCCTGCCCCCACCGCCCCCCGGCGGCGACCTCGGAGACCGCTGGTTCCTCTACATCGGGCCGGCCGTCATCTTCCTGGCGGTCGTCTTCTGGGTCACGATCACGCTGACGGCGTCCCACCGCCGGCCGCGCAGCCGGCACCCGCGGGGCGGCCTGCCGAACCGCGGGCCCGTGCAGGGCGGGATCATCCAGGGCAGCCCGTCGCAGCGGTCGCGCCGCGACCCGGCGCCGTCGGTGACGCACCGCGAGGTCATGGCGCACGTCGAGTCCGCGCGCCTCGCCGAGGAGGCCGCGCGGCAGAAGGAGCCGCAGGCGGCGCGGAAGCGGCGGGGCCTGCTGGGCTCACTCAAGCGCCGCTGAGCCGTCGCGGCTCTCTAACGCGACGTCCGCCGGGACGGCTCTCATGTCCCCACACCTCCCGGCGGACGTTGTCCGAGCCCGCGGTGGTCGCCGAGACCCCTCCCGGCGGCCACCGCGGGTCCGCCCTCCCCCGCATCCCGAAGGACTGACCGCCTCCCGAAGGACTGACCGCCTCGCGAAGGATCGCCTCTTGACCGCCCTCGTAAGATGTCTGACGTCTTACTTTGGGAGGGTTCGGTGGGGTTGAGTCCTGTCGCGAGCGGATCGACGGTCGAGGCCGTCCTCGAACAGCTCCAGGCGCAGGTCAGCGGCGGCTCCTGGGCGGTCGGCGAGCGGATACCGGCGGAGCTGGAACTCGCCGCGCAGCTCGGCGTGAGCCGCCCGGCGGTGCGGGAGGCGATCCGGGCGCTGTCGCACGTCGGGGTGCTGGAGGTGCGGCGCGGCGACGGGACGTACGTCCGCAGCAGCGCCGACCCGCGCCCGCTGCTGCGCCGGGTGGCGCGGGCGTCGGCCCGGGACGTGTTCGAGGTGCAACTCGCCTACGACGTCCAGGCGGCCCGGCTCGCGGCCCGGCGCCGCACCGCCGCCGACGTGGCGCGGCTGGAGGAGCTGCTCCGCGCGCGGGACGAGGCGACCGAGCCGGACGCGTTCGGCGCCGCCGACGCCCGGTTCCACCTCGGCGTGGCGGAGGCGTCCCGCAACCCGGTCCTGATCGAGGCGATGCGGTACTTCATCGACCGGCTGCGCGAGTCGATGCGCGCGATCCGGCTGGACCACGAGGTCCCCGAGGCCGGCCCGGCACGGCACCGCGCCGTGCTGGACGCGATCGCGGCGGGCGACCCGGAGGCGGCCGCGGCGGCCGCGGCGGCGGTCGTGGAGCCGACGCTCGCCGTCCTGGACACCCTGCTCGGCACGGACACCCCGCCGGGGGGCGAGCCGCCGCCGGCCGGGAAGACGCCGCCGGCCGGGAAGACGCCGCCGGCCGGGAAGACGCCGCCGGCCGGGAAGACGGGGCGGGCCGCGGCGGAGAGCCCGCCGACGGAGCGGCCGTCGCCCGGCGGAAGCAAGTCGCCCGGCGGAGGCACGTCGCCCGGCGGAGGCACATCGCCCGGCCGGAGCACACGGCTCGGGGAGGAGGGACGGTGAGCGCGCGGCGCGCGGGCGTCGTCGGCTCGCTCCTGATGATCGTCTTCATGGCGGTCAACCTGCGGCCGGCGATCGCCGCGGTCGGGCCGCTGCTGACCGAGATCAGCGACGAGTTCGGGCTGTCCGGCACGGCAGCGGGGGCGCTGACCACGCTCCCGCTCGTGTTCTTCGGCTCCTACGGCCTGGCCGCGGCGTTCCTGCCGCGAGCGCCGCGGGGTGAGACGCTGCTGGTCAGCGCGATGGCGCTGCTCGTCGGCGGGCTGGCGCTGCGGCTGGTGGACGCCCCCGCGGCGCTGTTCGCCGGTTCGCTGGTCGCCGGGATCGCGATCAGCATCGGCAACATCGCGATGCCCGCGATCATCAAGCGGGACCATCCGTCCCGGATCACGACGGTGACGGCGATCTACACGGTCGCGGTGACCGCCGGGGCGTCGCTGTCGTCCGGGCTCGCCGTGCCGGTCGAGGACCTCTTCGACGCGTCCTGGCGGCTGCCGCTCGGCCTGCTCGCGTTCCCGGCGGCGCTTGCCGGGCTGTTGTGGGTGCCGCGGGCGCGGCGCGCGGCGCACGCGGCGCGGTCGGCGCCGCCGGCGGCGGCCCCGCGCGGCGTCGCGGCGGTGGTGTGGCGGTCGGGCCTCGCCTGGCACGTCACGGTGTTCATGGGGCTGCAGTCGCTGCTCGCCTACGTCGTCCTCGGCTGGCTCCCGACGATCTGCCAGGACCGGGGGATGGACGACGCGACCGCCGGCTACGTCCTGGCCCTGTCGGCGGCGGTCCAGGCGGTCGGGTCGCTGGCCGTCCCGGTGCTGGCGCGGCGGACCCGCGACCAGCGCCCGATCGTGGTGGTCGTCGTGGCGCTCACCATGCTCGGTTTCGTGGGGGTCACCTGGGCGCCGATCGGGTCGGTGTGGGGCTGGGCGGTCGTCCTCGGCCTCGGCCAGGGCCTCGGGTTCGCGACCGCGCTGTCGTTCATCGGGCTCCGCGCCCACGACGCGCAGATCGCGACGCAGCTGTCCGGGATGGCGCAGGGCATCGGATACCTCATCGCGGCGCTCGGCCCGCTCGCGCTCGGCGCGCTGCACGACGCCACCGGCGGCTGGAGCGTTCCGATGATCGGGGTGCTGGCCGTCAGCGCCGTCATGACGGTGCCCGGCCTGGCGGCGGGGCGCATCCGCGCGGTGGGCGAGCCCCCTGCTCCGCCCTCCGGAGAGGTTAATTCGGCAATCAGCGGACACATCCCTAATTGACCCCAGCGCGGGGCCGATACGCCATCGGGAGGTGGACGGACAATGCCCGCCATGATGCTGGCCGAAGCGTCCCCCACGGTCGCGCTCAGATGGGTGTGGATCATCGTGGTGGTGGCCGTTGTGATGCTGGTCGCCCGGGCCTGGGTGTTGAGGGCGGCCTCGTCCAGGCACATCCATCCGGAGAAGCGGAACGACCAGATGAACCACCGCGGCATGGAGCAGGGCGGCATGTACACCTACCGCCCCGGCATGTTCTCGCACAGCTACCCGCCGGCGAGGGACGGCCAGTGGGAGGAGTTCCGCAAGGACAACCCGCAGCCGGGCCGGGAGCCGAAGACACCGTGGCCGGACGGCGTCCTGTACGAGCAGACGGTCTTCAAGGAGGAGTTCGAGGAGCTCAAGGAGGAGAGCGGGCAGACGACCGGGCAGACGACCGGGCAGACGACGGAGAGCCGCCGCTAGAGCACCGGCCGCAAGGGCACGCTGCCGCTGAACACCCGGCCGCTGAACACCCGGCCGCTGAACACCCGGCCGCTGAACACCCGGCCGCT